>JALQWE010000044.1 GCA_023258825.1 Planctomycetaceae bacterium
CCAGGCGACCTCTGCATGGAACGACACCAAAAACCACAAAAATATTGACATGCGACATTTTCATCGTACGATGAAACCGTATTACAACAAAAATAAAGCAGGAGTTGCATTACAGTGGGAACACAGAAAGACCCAAAGCAGGTTTTTGGCAGAGATGCTCTTATCAGGCAGATCTGGAACTGCCTGAAAAGGCCTTCCCAGGACGGATCGCTCCGTTTCACCGCCGAACGTCGCATTGGCAAGACGACCGTCATGACAAAAATGGCGGCCGAACCTGAAGCAGGATTTGAAGTCCTGTTTCTTGAAGTGGAAGGTATCGACTCCTGCAACAGCCTCAATGAGCTCCTCCTGACTCGCATGCGTCAGCGACTGACAGCCTCTGAAAATCTCCTCGACTGGTGGCATACACTCCGAAAAAATGCCAATGGCATGGAAATCGGAGGAGTGCTCAAGTTGCCACACACCGGCCCGCTGACGTGGCAGGATACGCTTGAAAAAGCCATCGAAGGATTCTGCCTGAATCGCCCGCGGCATATCGTCGTCCTGATGTTTGACGAACTACCCTATATGCTGCAAAAAATTGAGCAGGTTTCATCAAAGGCTGGCAAAGTCCATGAGGCCATCACGCTGCTGGACCTGCTGCGTGCGCTCCGACAACGTCATTTCAATCTGCGAATGATCTTTGCTGGTTCCGTTGGGCTTCACCATGTTGTCCGGGAACTGAAACACACAAAACTGGCATCCGAACCTGTGAACAACATGCCGCTGGTGGAAATCGGGCCATTGGAAAACTCTGATGCGTTCAGGCTTGCCATCCATTTACTGAATGCCGCCAGTGTGGCCTGTGCTGATGACCAATCCCTTATTGCAGAACAACTGGTCGATCAGGCCAATGGTATTCCGTTTTACATGGAACGTCTCGTCGGGCATTTGTCTCTGCTGACTCACCCGCTGACACAGCAGGACGTGACCAGAGCAGTCCGGGAATATCTGACCAGCGATCACGACCCGTGGGAAATGGATCATTTTCGCAGTCGACTCCGGGTCTACTACAACGGTCTGTTGACGGACAACATCGGTCGGTCTTTACCGGAATACGTGCTTGCCCAGGCAATTCTTGATTACCTTGCAGTCTCAGAACAGCCGCAGTCGATCGAACAGGTCTGGTCAACCATCCGTAGCCAGTTCGCGCTCACTGACCGCAGCATTGTCGTACAGCTGCTCAAGTCACTCGCTCAGGATCACTATCTCAGCTGCGATCTGCAGAAACGGTATCAGTTCCGTTTTAATCTGGTCCGAAACTGGTGGAAAATTGCACAGGGGCTGGAGTCATGAGTATCACTTCTCCGGTTTTTGCATACGCACCAGGCAATTCCGATCCCGCGTTGCTGAAAAAGATCACGGTTCAGCGACACAAGCTGCTGGAGATGGTTGTCCGCCGATTGACAACCAGTATGACAACAGGAGACAAGCACCACCTGCTGCTCATCGGGCCGGACGGTAGCGGAAAAACGCATCTTGTGTCACTGGCGGTGTGGGCGCTCCGACAAAATCCGCTCCTGTCAGACACCATGCGCATTGCGTGGCTTGGTGAAGACGATGTCCACTCCGGACTGGTGCATCTCGCCTTCGCTATCGCCAACACACTTTCCCTTGAGTATCCGGATGAATTCCCTGCAGATTTCAGATCCGGAGTCCGTGGTCTGCCCCGCGACGATGCGGCGCTGGCCGTCCTGAACACAGTCCTCAGCCAGCTTGGAAATCGTCACCTTCTGCTGGTTACGGAGAATCTGGATCAGACCTTCGAGAGTCTGGGCGAATCCGGTCAAAAGAAACTGCGTGCCTTCCTTCAGGAAACGCGTCGCATTGCCATACTCAGTACATCCCGACAGTTGTTTGCTGCCGTCTCCAGTCGTCAGGAGGCTTTTTTCGGATTCTTTGATACGCACCATCTGCAGCCGCTCAGCGTTGATGACGCTCTTCAGTTGATGCAAAACATCGCTGTAGCAAGAGAAGACGAACAGTTCACGCAATTCCTGAGCACCGAGCACGCCAGAAATCGTGTGCACGCCCTGCATCATCTGATTGCCGGTAATTGTCGCCGGTATGTCCTGCTGGCTGGTTTTCTGACTCACGATGCACTGGACGACCTCGCACCCGCGTTACAACTGCTGGCCGAAGAAATGACTCAGGGCATGCAGGAACGCATGCGTTCTCTGCCGGATCAGCAGCGCCAACTGCTGCAATGCCTCTGCGATACCACCGGAGCAATGACAGTCCGTGAGATAGCCGAAGCAACATTTATTGCTGAAGGAAGCTGCTCCAGCCAGCTCGGTGGACTCCGAAGTGCTGGCTGGGTGCGCAGCGAAAAACGGGGAAAAGAATCTTACTACGAACTGGCTGACCCGTTCATTCGTCTGTGTCTTCAATTTAAGCGCCAGCATGGGCGTCCATTGAACCGATTGGCTCGCTTTCTGAAAGCCTGGTTTTCTGAGCGTCAGGGGCTTCTACAGCGGACAGCGACCTCAATGGAAGGCCGCTCTCCGGGCGAATTCCGGCCCTCGTGCACAAGCACTGACCATCTTCCGCAGTCGTTCGATTCCATAAGGCCGCCTGTCACTCACCAGTCTTCGCTGACTGATTACACGTATCCAGGCCAGGCCGTTGCTGAGGATCAACTGCAGCCATGCGCGGGCACCCCCACTGCCAGGGAATCCACACCAGAACGATCAGAGGGCAACACCACGACCAGCCCGAAGACACCATTCCACTCCCATCAGGCGCAGGAACATCTTCAGCGAGGGATGGCGTACTGGCAAGCCGGAAACTGGCAGGATAGCCTCACCGAGTTTGCCACAGCAGGCAGCAGTGAAGGCCACGACGCCGACGTGCGGACTCAGGCTCTGTTTGCCGTACCGCTGGCCACGATTGCCCTTCGGTCCGGTGACGACCTCATAATCTCCCTGAAGAACGCGTTCAGCCTTGGCGACAGGCACTCGCTGGCCTACGGAGGATTCTCATTCGAACTGCTCTTAATGCTACTGAAGCGCGGCCCCTCCGAATGGGCTGAGTCTGTCTCCAGGATTGCCCCACTCTATATTCAGGCCGGTGTCGCCGATCAACTTGGCCAGAGCCTTACGCGGTCAATTCAGATGCTGGACGAGGGAGATTTTTCGGCATCGCAACTGGAACTCTGGTATCGGGCCTGGCTGCGTGTGGCAGCAGGTTGCGATGACCTGCAGATTCCGCTGGCCTGCATGAAAGCCGCTGTCGAGATCCTGAAAGCGGAGACTCCCGGCGATCGCCCTCTGTTTCGCTTGCCAATCGAAGTGCGGCGGCTGATTCGTCCCCTGCTGCAAAAGACGCTTGCAGACATTCGAATTCCCGGGGCCAACGCAGGTACGACCGCAGATTCAGACATTTAGCCCCAGCATTCGCATCAGTTCAATCGCGTTGCTTCGCTCCACCACACCGTCGCGTAACGTATAGTCGAACAGCATCGTACCCTCAACAATTGTGTCTTCGAAATGCTTGTTAACAGCCTGATTCGGCATGCTGTCAGCAATCCGCGTCAGGGCCAGATCATGAGTCGTCACCAATCCCAGCGCATTTCGCTCCACCAGCGATCGAATCACTGCCTCAGCGCCTCGACGCCGGTCATTTGAATTTGTGCCATGCAGAATCTCATCCAGCAGAAACAGAACTGTCCGATCGCCGCTGGTCAGATCCACCACTGATTTCAGACGCTGCACCACACTGAAAAATAACGAACGCCCCTCCTGCAGCGAATCGCTGACCCGCATCGCAGTACCCAGTTGAAACGGATACGTAACAAAACGCCGCGCACGCACCACAGAGCCACAGAATGTCAGCACAATACTGGCACCAATACTGCGCAAAAACGTGCTTTTTCCTGACATGTTGGAACCACTGATCAGCATCAGAGGAGCTTCTGCAGTCAGGTGCAGGCTGTTACGCACACACACTGAACCCTTCAGCAAGGGATGCCCAAGATCGTCCGCCAGCAGTTCTGCTCGATCACTGACGATCTCCGGAAGACAGTCCTCCGGATGATCAAAGCAATACCCCGCTATCGAAACCGTCGCTTCGAGGCAGGCGACCGTCTCCAGCCAGTCCGCTACATCAATACCGTACTGCCGTCTCCAGCTTTCCATCCGATGGGTCAGAATCACAAACAAACCACAGGTCCAGGCAATCGGTGCAAAAAACTGATTTCGCATCGAGTTGTTCATCCATTGCGTCAATCGACTCAGGCGATGAATGGCACGCGATGCCGTTTCCGTTTCCGTATGAAAATGATTCAGCAGATCTCGCACAGCCGGTTCTTCCACCGGTTGCTGCTCAAATACAGCAATCACGGCACCAAACTGTTTCAACGCCTGATCAACTCGATCCATCACCGCCGCCGTCCGGCTGATCTGTCGCCGCGTCAGCAGGATGGCAGGGGCCTGCAGAATCACCAACCCAACCAGCCAACTTAACGAAATAAAGTCCATCAGCAGCAACGCCATGAGCGGCACCGCAGCGATTCCCAGGGTTGTCGCCCAGATCAGGACTCCGACGGAAATTGGCTGCGCTGGCTCCCGCACCCAGCGTTTCAGAAGATCCTCCGCTGCTGACCAGTTTTCCACCTCAGGGATACACGCCAGCGATTCCCGCAGCAGCAGCGCCTGTTTCAGCCCCTGCGCTCGCGATTGACGAAGGCGAATCTCCTCCGCATCCGGCACAGTGGTCAGCCACATCGCCAGCCGCTGGCGACCGGGCTGCGTGCGACACTCATTCAGCATCTGAAACAATGACCCCTGACCAAAAACGTCCAGGTCCTGCGTCCATGGATGATTCTCACTGGCGAATTCCCGACCATCCGGCAGACCCGCCGCAAAAATCCGATGCAGACGATTCAGGCGACTCTCGTAAAACCTCTGAAGCAGTGTGAGTCGCTGCAGTGTTCTGACACATCGCCGATCAAAAGGCAGTACAGCAAAAAAAGTCAGGATCGGCACCATCAGCCACAACCAGGAAACTCGCTCCGGCTCTCCAAGACACAAGATTACCAGCAACAGCGTGACAATCCCCAGCCCCGTGCGGATATGCACAAAACTCCGGTCCCTTTGCTGATAAATCAGCATCTCCGCCCGGATTTCCTCCAGACGCGTCTGATACGCAGCTTCGGGCCTGATGACTGGCTGCACTTCCTGACTGTGTCTCTGCACTGCTGCTTCCATCCTGAGCGATCTGAACGTAACACTGTGTCCAGGAGGCGAAAAATCCCGTCTCCGACAGGCATCGTCGTCGGAAAACAAACTCAGAGCAAGCCCGCCTGATGACACTCGACCAGGGGTTTTCCGAACACCCCGCCAAACGCTGATCAATACCAATTCCCTGCGAAGGTCCCCGATTACTTCGCTGCGGTCACCTGCCCCGCTGCGCTGGACTTCAGGCATCAACGCAACTAAACCGGATGCCGACAGTCCCGGCTGCCGCCACCAAAACTCAGATCAGAATGTCCTGCAGAACTCGTCCTTCATCCGTCGGGCCTATCAGTCGATTCTGCAGCCCCTGGTACAGATAACTGAACCGATACGGATCCAGCCCAAGCACATGCAGGATCGTAGCCTGCAGATCCCGAACCGTCGTCGGGTTCTCTACCGGATAATACCCAAACTCATCCGTTTGTCCCCATGACAAACCACCCTGAATACCTCCACCAGCCATCCACATCGTGAATGCATAAGGATGATGGTCTCGGCCCACGTATCCCTTTTTCAGCTCCGAACGCACGTTGTTCTGCATCATAGGCGTGCGCCCGAATTCCCCGCCCCAGACAATCAGAGTCTCATCCAGCAGGCCCCGTTGCTCAAGGTCACGAATCAACGCAGCGATTGCCCGGTCTGAGGCCTGACATTTGATCGGCAACGTCTCATCCAGACTCTCCCCCAGCGAAGAACCATGATGGTCCCAGCCCCAGTCATACAGTTGCACAAATCGCACCCCCGACTCGACCAGGCGCCGAGCCAGCAGACAGTTGTTGGCAAACGTCGGATCATCGCCCTTGTACAGCACACGCGGATCATCCGCACTCTCCGCGGGCGAAACATAGCCCGGCTGCGCGCCATACATCTCGAGAATGTGCTTCGGCTCCTTCGAAATGTCCAGCACCTCCGGAACAGACATCTGCATCCGATACGCCAGTTCATACTGCGCAATGCGCGTCTGTGTTTCGGGATCGCCGTGCCGCTCAAACTCCTCCGCATTCATCTCCGCAAGCGTATCCAGCATACGTCGACGTAGTCCACGATCCATCCCTTCAGGATTACTCAGATACAGCACAGGGTCGCCACTGGTCCTGCAATTGACTCCCTGATAGACCGAAGGCAGAAAGCCCGATCCCCAAAGAGATTTTCCGGCATCGGGTGTCTTACCACCGGACAGCAACACCACAAACCCAGGCAGATTTTCATTCACACTGCCCAGCCCCCAGGTCACCCATGAGCCCAGGGAGGGATTGCCCAGTCGCGGTGTCCCGGTCTGAAGAAACAACTGTGACGGGGCGTGATTGAACTGATCCGTCTGCATCGTACGAATCACACAGGCACGGTCAGCCACAGAGGCAAAATGCGGCAACAACTCGCTGATCCACTGACCACTCTCACCATGCTGCTGAAATGCAAACTGTCCGGCCAGAATCTTTGGCACGCCCCGGATAAACGCAAACCGCTTTCCCTCCAGAAAAGATGCCGGGCAATCCTGAAGATGCAGCTTCTGCAGAGCTGGCTTGTGTTCAAACAGCTCAAGCTGACTGGGTGATCCCGCCATGTGCAGGTAAATCACCCGCTTTGCACGGCCTGCCGACAACGGCGGACGGGCGCTCAGCGGATTCCTGGTTTCGTTTGCCGGGGCCGCTGCCGCATCCTTCAGCAGCAACGCCTGCATCGCCATTGAGCCGATCCCGAGGCCCGCCGTGCGCAACAAATGCCGCCGAGTTTCGAGCAGGCGATTTTCCAGTAATGGATCCATACTTGTCGTCTCTCAACAGACCGATCATGGTCGTGCACTGGCCGCTTAACTTCTCCGCAACCACGCCCGTGCCCGATCAACGGAAAACAGATTCAATGACGCGTCAGCATTTCATCGAGATTCAGAATCGTGCCGGCAACAACGATCCACCCGGCGAATTCGGCTTCCGACATGCCGGATGGCACCTCCACCCGTGCAGTTCGCACAATCTGCCGCGCAGCCGGTCCCTCAGTCAGGGACTGCTGAATGGTCTGCTGCAGGGCCTGCAATCGCTCAACCTCCTCATCACGTGCCGGCCGAATCAGGGCCAGCCGCAGGCCTCGTTCCACAGCCTGCCCCGGCGACTCTGTCATACGCCGTGCAAGAGCACCAGCCGCTTCCAGTGAGACCGGATCGTTCAGAGTCACCAGGGCCTGCAGCGGAGTGTTCGTGCGGATCCGTCGGATCTGGCAAACCTCGCCGCTGCCCCCGTCAAATGTTGTCAGTGATGGATATGGCGTCGTGCGCTTCAGATACGTGTAGACTGCCCGGCGATACCGATCTTCTCCCTCGGCATTCGTCCATTTCTGTCCATTGTAGGTCGAACGCCACAAACCGTCAGGCTGAGGCGGCATGACCGAGGGTCCTCCCCGCTTTTCCGACAGCAGTCCAGACACCGCCAGCATCTGATCACGAATCGTCTCCCCTGACAAACGATACCTCGCTCCACGCGAAGTCAGCACATTCCCGGCGTCCGCAGACAATAACTCCGGTGTCAGCTCAGACCCCTGTCGATAGGCATCACTCAGGAATATCGTCTTCAGAAATCTCTTCAGCGACCAACCGTTGTCCCGATACTCACAGGCCAGCCAGTCCAGCAGCGGTGCATTTGCCGGCAAGGCCCCGAGTGCGCCAAAATCCTCCTCCGTCTCCACAATCCCCTGACCGTGAATCCGCGCCCAGATTCGATTCGCCCAGACACGCCCCGTCAGCGTGTTGTCCGGGCTCATCAACCAGTTTGCCAGATCCAGCCGGTCTGGCTCCCGCCCGGACAACTTCTCGATCCATCCCCCGGAAAACGCCGAGGGTAACGCCGCAGGAACCACATCACCCGGATCCAGAAAGTTCCCACGACGATGAATTCGAGTTTCCCGTCGCTGTCCTTCACCAACCGCAACCATCACCGGCGTCCGCGGAATCCGGGCATTCACCGCCTCCAGTTCACGTCGAGCCTCTGCCAGTGACTCACGCAATTCCCGTGTCTCCGCAGACGGCTCCAGAGGTTGCGTCTCTGACGCATCCCGTCCCGTAATACTCCAACGGAAGTGCCTGAATGTCAGCGAATCTCCGTAATGCTGGCGCATCACAATCCGCAACACCCCAGCCTCCGACACGTCGACTGGTTCCGACAACACAAACACAGCAGAATGCGGCTCCCGCTGCTTCGGGCTTACCGCCCAGCCTGTTTTCAGTTGCCCATCAAACGCAGCAGCCACTGGCCAGTTGTCCTGAGCATAATCAGCTCGAGCACTGCCGATCGTTAATCGACGGACACGCTCACCCTCAACAACCTCCAGTTCCAGCTCCGATAAAACGAAATTCGGATCCCGAGGATTACGCCCAACACCCACATCGCCCCCGGATTCCGGAACCAGCGCCTGCAAACGCAAAGCCGTAACACGCCCCGTCACTCGCAGATTCAGTGTGTAGACGTCCTCAGCCGGGGAAGTTCCTGACACCAGCACCGTGCCGTCCGACTGTCGCGTCAAAGTTGCCCCCTGCTGCGACACAGAGTCCGTGACTTCGGGCACGCTCCACAATGCATCCTCCCGAGCCGCATCAGCCTGCTCCGCTCGCGCAAGCCGCACCTGCACGTCCCGAATCCGCTGCCGACAGCGCTCACGCTGCTCACTCAGCTCCGGATTCAACACTTCCAGCAAAGGCGAGTCATCGTAGCGATCAGCATCCTGCGTCTGATTAAAGATTGCGTACAGACCATAATAGTCCGCGTGGGTCAGTGGGTCGTATTTGTGAGTGTGACATTTGGCACAACCAACCGTTAATCCCATCCAGACCTGCAGCGTGGTATCGACTCGATCCTTCACCGCAATTCCACGAAACTCCTCGTCATCTGTTCCACCCTCATCATTACTCATCGTATTGCGGTGAAACGCCGTGGCCAGTTTCTGGTCCTCTGTCGCACCCGGAAGCAGATCGCCCGCCAGCATTTCACGAGTCATCTGCTCCAGCGGCATGTCTGCATTGATCGCACGAATCAGCCAGTCGCGCCACGGCCACATCGTACGCCCCAGATCCTTCTCATACCCTTTCGTATCCGCGTACCGCGCAAGGTCCATCCACATCCTCGCCCAATGCTCACCAAATTCAGGCCTCGCCAGCAGCTCATCGATCAACTGTTCCCACGCAGCCTCGTCTGGCTGACGGGCAAATGCATCCGCACGCTCCGGAGTCGGCGGCAGTCCGATCGTGTCAAGATAAACACGCCGAACCAGTTCATAAGGTCCAGCCTGGGGACGCAGTGACAGGCCGCGCTGACGGAGTGCCTCCTGAATCAGCTGATCAATTGCCTTCGCAGAATCCGTTTCGACCTGCGGTCGTTCCAGCGGCTCGAAGGACCAGTGCCTGCCCCAGACTGCCCCCTCTTCGATCCACCGACGCAGCACATCCCTCTGCTCCGGTTTCAGTTCCCCATGCGCTTCCGGTGGTGGCATCACAAGTTCCGGATCCGAACTGTTAATCCGCTGCCAAAGTGTGCTGCCAGCCACATCTCCGGCCAGAATCGGAATTCCGCCCGCATGCGGTGACTTCGCATCCTGCTCCAGATCCAGTCGCAAACCCGCCTGTCGCTGAGCCTCGTCGGGACCATGGCACGCAAAACACCGGGCCGAAAGTATCGGCAGAACCTCCCGACCAAATCGCACCCGCTCCTCCGCTCGCAACTCCATGCCCACGGCACAGACCAGCAGACTCAGGACGCTCAGCAGGCACCGAAGTATCGCACCCCTCATCTTACTCACCCACCTATTCCTCTCAGCATCTCTCACCCCACCGAACTCCGGGCAGGCACAGGACACCATCTATCCCTGAACCACTTCACGAATCACCCGCCCGGCCACATCCGTCAACCGAAAGTCGCGGCCGGCATATCGATACGTCAACTGCTCATGATTCAGTCCCAGCAGATGCAGCATCGTCGCATGCAGGTCATGCACATGCACTCGATCCTGAACCGCGCGGAAACCAAATTCGTCCGTCTCTCCATACGTCTGTCCACCGCGCACTCCACCACCTGCCATCCACGTCGTGAATCCATAGTGATTGTGGTCGCGTCCTGAACCATTTTCCGAGGTCGGTGTGCGACCAAACTCACCACCCCAGAGAATCAATGTCTCGTCCAGCAGACCGCGCTGTTTCAAATCCTGCAACAAAGCCGCAATCGGTCGATCAATGTTACGACTTAGCGCCACTGCAGCACTGTTGTGGTCACTATGAGTATCCCAGGGCTGCCCGTCACCGTAGTACACCTGAACAAATCGAACGCCACGTTCACTCAGTCGTCGCGCAAGGAGACAGCCGTTTGCAAAATGGCCTTCACCATACAACGCTCGCGTCTCCTTCGTTTCCTGATTCAGATCAAACGCTTCCGTAGCTGTGAACTGCATCCGAAACGCTGTCTCCATGGCTCGTAAACGTCCCTCAAGCTGATTGTCCGGTCCGGTACGTTCCAGCTGGTATTCGTTCAGGCGGGAAATCAACCGCACCTGCTCTTCCTGCGTCCGGCGGTCCGCTGCGGCGTTCTTCAGAAAAGGTATCAGCTTGTCCGGAACAGGGTCGGCATGATTGATGTACGTCCCCTGATGTGATCCCGGCAGAAATGCACTTGTCCACAGGATTGAAAATCGCACCGGCTTACCCGGACATAACACAACATAGCCCGGTAGATTTTCATTTTCGGAACCAAGTCCGTAAGACAACCATGAGCCCATGCTGGGGCGAGTCGGCAGGATTGTGCCATTGTTCATCAGCAACAACGCCGGCCCGTGATTCGGATTGTCCGTCCACGTCGATCGCAGAACACAGATGTCATCAATACAGGCTGAGGTCAGTGGCAACAATTCACTGACCGGCACTCCGCTTTCTCCGCAGGGACGAAACCGAAACGGCGACGGCAGGAGACCACCGGTCCGACGCTCCGTCCGCAAGTCCGCCTCGGGAGGTCGCTGGCCCGCAAATGTTCTCAGCGCCGGCTTCGGATCAAAGAAGTCTCCCTGGAACGGCCCACCATTCATAAACAAATGAATGACGCGTTTGGCACGCCCCGGAAAATGCGATGACGTTCCAGCCCGTAACTCTGGCGCCAACGCGGAAAGCATTCCCAGCGTACCAGCACCCCCACCCAATGCACGCAGCATCTCTCTGCGACAGAGCAATCCCCGGATGTTCTCTCTGCTGCTCATCACCAGGCTTTCCTTCAGCATCACGACCAGACTTCAGCCTGCAGTCCCTCAAAACGTGTACTGTGCGGCCCTGAGTCCACTCTGTGTCTACACAGTATCTCTCAGCGACTCACCGCATTCAATTCCTCTGCTTCACCCCCTCACCATCGCCACTCGGGGAAGCAAAAACAACTGAAATCGGGGGCAAACAACGCATTCCACGGGGTTTCCTGGCCCCTCACAACTCGAGAAAAGACACAAAATGGCCATTTTTTCGCACAGCACAGTCTGCTTTCGTCTCAGTTAGTGGAATCCGCCGGATTTCGATGGTAAACCATCCACTTCCTGATCTCGATTGTCTCCCATTCTTTCACCTGCCGGGAAAGCCAGTTCCATGCCCACACACTCACGCCGCCAGTTCGTCTCGTCAGCGCTCGCTCTGACGTCCACCATCGCCGCCGCCCCGGCAATCGCCACGGCCAGTCGCACTAACGCCGAAGTCCTGATCGGAGACGGTGATTACAAATATCGCGTCAACCACGCGTTTTGCCAGCTTCCGGACAAGTACACCTGGCAAACCACTCACAATGTCGCTCTGGATAGCGCAGGCAACCTGTATGTCATTCATGAAGGCCGACGAGATCAGAAAGATCACCCCTCGATCTTCGTGTTTGACCCTGCCGGAAAATTTATCCGGGCCTTCGGATCCCAGTTTCAGGGTGGTGGACATGGAATCGAAATCCGCAAGGAAGGTAACACAGAATTCCTCTATGTCGCCGCCTACCAGCAGGTCAAGGCCTTTGCCAAAATGACTCTCACCGGCGAAACCGTCTGGTACAGGAAGGCCCCGATGGAATCGGGCCTCTACGCTCCGGGTGAATCCACTTCCACAGAACCCTCGTGGAATCGTCAGGGGTTCCTGCCAACAAACTTTGCCTTCACCGATGATGGTGGTTTTCTGCTGGCTGATGGTTACGGCACCTTTGCAATTCACCGCTTTGACAAGGAAGGAAACTGGCAAAGCAGCTTCGGCGGCGCAGGGGATGGCAAAGGAACTTTCAATACCGCGCATGGGTTGTGGGTGGACAATCGCCCCGGACGCGAACCGTCCATCGTCGTTACAGACCGGGCTCATAATACACTGCAGATTTTCTCGATGGACGGCGTCTATCGGGAAACTCTCTCCGGCTTTGGACTGCCGGCCAATATCGATACTCTGAATAACCTGATGCTGGTCCCCGAACTCAAGTCCTGCGTTACGCTGCTCAATGAAAAGAACGAAGTCGTGGCGCAACTCGGCCGAGCTGTCGAGCGACTGGACGCAGTGAAGGACCTGAGAAGCAAACCGGATCAGTGGCTGGATGGCCAGTTTGTACATCCACACGATGCCTGTTTCGCCCCGAACGGCGACATCTTCGTGGCTGAATGGGTGGCGACAGGCCGCATTACCCACCTGCAGAAAGTCTGATCTCCGCAGATCCGCGCCAGCTTCGTGCTCTGGAACATCGCTCCGATGTTCCGGAACATGTCCGCCGTGGGCTGCCTCAGCCTGCAGCGGCACGGACCTGCACTCGAAGTTCGTGCCCCCCCCAGTTGCCCCCGGATCAATCAACAGCGCAACAAAAAAGCCCAACCGGATTCGGTCAGGCTTTCTGTTTTTCTGCTCAAAACCAGCGGGTTTCAGACACCCGCTGCGGGCAGTGAGTCTTTTCAGTTCAAAGTCTGCTGGCCCGGCTTCCAGTTGCAGGGACACAGCTTATCCGTCTGCAACGCGTCCAGAACTCGCAGGACTTCATCCACGTTGCGTCCCACACCCAGATCGTGCACCGCCAGCCAGCGCAAAGTCCCCTGAGGATCAATCAGGTATACGCCGCGGTAGGCAATGCCCTTGCTGCAATCCAGCACGTCAAAGGCCGACGACAACTGATGGTTGGTGTCGCCAATCATCAGGTGCTTCAACTGGCCCAACTCCTTGTGTGAATCGCACCAGCCCTTGTGTGAAAACACACTGTCGGTGCTGGCGGTCAGAACCACGGTGTTGCGGTCAGCAAACTCGCCCAGGGCCTTGTCAAAGGCGATGATTTCCGTTGGACAGACGAAGGTGAAGTCCAGCGGGTAAAAATACAGACAGACCCACTTCCCTGCCAGATCCGACAATTTCATGTCCCTGAACTGACCGTCGGTTCCGTCTTTTGTGCGATCATATGCCTGCAGAGCCAAGTCTGCACCTGGAGCCGGATGACCAACGCGAACTGCCATAGTTTTCACCTTTTTGATGACCTGTTGACGAACACTTCAGACCGTCTGGATCCCGTACCACAATAACGAGAACACCAGCGGAACGGATTGCTCGGAGTATAGGCCTCCGGAAGTCCAGTTCAACAGTCGCGCAAACCCCGAAATCCCGAACTCCGGGGATTATACGCCCCTCCAGCAGCGACGCTCCGAACAATCCGTACCCGGATCAGCCCGCAAAACTCGACTGGAAGGCCGTTCCAGCTGACAGGCCACAGTCCCCGGGCAGCATCGCGCCTCGCCCGACCATCTAACACACTGTCGTTCCGGCAACCTGCCTGACGGAAACACCACACAAAATCGGGAAAAACGATCTTTCTACCGCAATCCACACATTCAGCCACGGAAATCCGGGTGATCTGTGACAAAAACTCTGCGAACGACAGACGAATCCCGTACCCACCATGGATTTTTGACACAACCGAGTCTGTTTATCTGATAAACTTGACGACATCGACGAAGGATTCGTCCTGCCCCCCGGAGTATGTGCACCGCCACATCCCTTCGCGGAACACTCGACGGACCAGCCAACCACCGGATTTACAGCCCTGTCAGTCCGCTGTCCGGTCCGACGTCAGGATCTCCCGAAAATTGCCAACGAACCTGCAGAGGGCGTCGTATTGCACCTCGCAGCCCGACAGTTTTCAGGCTCGATCTCCCGGTCGCAGGTGCACCCGATCGACCAACTCTTCGCTCTGATTGTGGGAAAACACTGTGTTCAACAACCTTCTCTCACTTGCCGAAGTTCGTTCCGGGCTCACGGGTCCGGAAATTGACTGGAC
>JALQWE010000451.1 GCA_023258825.1 Planctomycetaceae bacterium
CGCCTCGACATCTGCATTGGGTGCAATCCATGCCGGGCAGTGCTCTCGAACGGGAGACGTTTCGTTTGTACGTGGAACGTTCGGAACAGCGTAATTTTATTCCGTGGACAGCGATGGAACCGGCAGTTGATGAGGAACGCATCTATGTCCGACTCCCCGAAATCCTCGTGGCCTTCGATCGTACCTCGGGACGGCCGCTCTGGACACGAGCGTTGAACACTCGCGCGCCGATTGACGAAGAGGTGGTCAATGAGATGCAGCAGGCGCTGCAGCGTATGCGGGAGTCGTCCCGATTGACCGTGTCTCCGGACATTGTGCTTCGCAGCGAAATACTCGGGCGCATGACATCCGATGCCCGGCATGTGTACACGATTGTGGAAACCTCCAATCCGGGGGAACAACGATCGCGTGAGGAAGGACGTCAATTACGAATGCTGCTGGGGCGAGCCGAAGCGCCTGCGCCCGCCATTCGGGAGCTGATCGCTTTCGACAAAAACACAGGACGACGCGTCTGGACCGTCGGTGGAGCTGCCATCGAGGAACGCTACGGCAACGAACTCTCAAATGCCTGGCTCGCCGGGCCTCCCACGGTCAGTGGCGAGCGGCTGTATCTTGTCATCGAAAAGCAAAGCGTGATTTCTCTCGCCTGCCTCAGTGCCGTGACCGGACAGGTTCAGTGGTTGCAGCCTCTGGTGTATCCGGAAACAGCGATTGAGCAGGATCCTGCCCGCGAGTTGTATTCTGCCAGATCACTTGAGCATGAGGGAGCCATCCTGACGTCGACAACCACCGGTTGGGTTATCGCGCTCGACAACCTGACGGGAACAACGCTCTGGGCACAGCGCTGCCCGGCACGTGAGAATCTGCAACCCCGAATTTCGCGGGGAGGTCGACGCCTGCCCATGATGCGTGCCGAGGATCTTCGACCGCACGATCAGACGTGGCGTACCGAAGATCCAGTGCTCTACAGCGACAAGGTACTCTGGTCACTCGCCGAATGCTCGCGCCTGTTTTCCCTTGATGCCGAAACCGGTCGTGTTCGCTGGGTCGAAACGGCGAAGGATCTGACCATTCTGCTGCATCAGGACCCGCAACTCCTTGTGGTCGCTTCCGGGCTGTCTGTCAAAGCTCTGAAGTTGCCGGCCATGACGGAGATCTGGAAGGACCAACGGAAGGCGGGAAGCCCGGTGCCAGTGGGTGAAGCGGCCAGTTTCGGTCAGCAGCTGCTGATTCCACTTTCTGATGGCTCAGTGGAAGTTCGTGATCGCAATTCCGGTCGGATTCTGGACGTGCTGGCCAGAGTCCGTTTCGGACGAAATACCGGCGGTTTGCTGACGGATGCTGCAGGAGTGATCAGTTATGGATTTGATCATCTTGCTGTCTTCGGACAGCAGCCACCGGGCGAACTGAATACTGAAGATTTCGTGCAGCAGGCCGCCTTCCTGCTGGAATCAGATCAACTGGATACTGCGGAACAGGCGCTGACGCGGGCGCCCGAATCCACACTCAATGGCTCAGCGATCCGCAAACTGAAGTTTCGCATGGCGCTGACGCGACTTGCCCGCGGTGGTGAGACGGTTGCTGAGTCGCTCGACCGTCTGGAACAGTGCGCGGACTCGCCACGCGAGCGTGCCATCAGTCATTTGCTGAGGATTGACGAGGTATCACGTGTCAATCCAGCATCGCTGCCACAGATTCTGCTTCAGCGGCTTCGAGGCACCGCCTCCGTGCTGGCCATAGAACTGCCGGAACCGGAACTCATTCGCCGGATGTGCCGGATTTCCACCCCGGCGGATCTGCAGTTTTTCGGTTATTCCAGCAATGGAACTTCTACACGCCAGACAACCCTGAAGTCATGGTTGTTGAATCGCTGGCGCGAGTTGCTGCAGTCAGACGATCCCGCCGTGCAGCAGCAGATGGTCGCGCAGTCCGCTCAACTGTCTGATACAGAGTTGTGCGGACTACACAGTGGGTTGCTGGTGGATGAATGTCTGCGTCGAGTCGAACAGCAGATTGCTGATGGCCGAATCACCGAGCAGACACTGCACCTGCTATTCACCGCCATCGAAACGGCAGATGCTGGCCTGCCGGTCACGACGGCTGGTTCAGAAAAGGTGATTGCTGAAACGACACCCGAACGCACGGAGCAGTTCAATCGTCTGCTGCAGGCCCTGCGTCAGGCCACAGAGACTGCAGGTGACGACCCCAGCCAGATCGCGTCGCGCCGGATGCTGCAGGTTGTGGTGGCTGATCTGCAGGTAAAGTTTGCCGGTCAGTCGGAAAGCACCCGAACAAGGCTCAATCCGGTCCTCCACGAACGCTGGACTACGGTCGATCAGGGCCAGTGGAAAATGGTTCCGCTGTCGACTGTGGGCCTGATGAATGTGCGACCCGAGACCATGCGTTTGGCCAGGCCCGTGACGCCGGATGACTCGTTTCTGGGCAGCTTCAATTGTGTACTGCGACGTGACACCGGGCTGTTTCAGTTGCAGGACCTGCTGGACATATCCGGTCAGCCATGGAGTCAGCCGCTGCAGTATCGGGACCCCAGTCTGCTGGATTCAGATCTTGAGATCCGGCGCTGCGGCAGTGTCCTTCTGCTGGCTGGGCGAGCCAGTCTTACGGCTCTGTCTGTGCTGGATCATCGCTGGCTCTGGACGCGGCAGATGATCAGTAATTCCCATGGAACTTACCGCATGCCTGACGAAGGATTCAAGGAATATACGGCGGAACAGGGGCAGGGAGTGATGCATGACTCCGGACGCAGGCTGTGCGGTTCGACCAACCGATGGCTTTGTGTTCGCACCGACCGAGAGCTGGAAGTCCTCGATTTGCTCACCGGTGAACGTCTCTGGAGCATGCAGGTTCGTGGCCTGTCTGAAGATGTCTTTGCCTGCGACCAGTCCATCCTGCTTCGGGATGGGGGAAACGGACGTGAGGTGATCCTCGACCCGGTAACGGGGCAGTCGCAAACTCGCAAGCGTGCCGCATTGCGTGTGGGGCGGGATCGATCACTGAGCCTGCCCACCAGTATTCGCCTGTCGGCACTCAGTAGTCGAATCATTCGGGCAGCTGGCCCGAATCTGGTTGTCTGGGATTCCGAGGCGTCCTTTGATGACGTGCGGACCATTGACTGGGTTAATGTGGAAACCCTGAACACTGTTCACTCCGTGCCCCTGCCGGGGCTGGTGTCGGCTCGTTTTCTGAATCGTGATCTGTTGATTGCATTTACGGCACAGGAGCAGGCGTTGCTGGTCAACCTCGCAACTGGCAACGTGGAGACGCTGAACTTTCACAGTGACGATCCCGGTGTGCCCCCGCTGCGACCGGACCGACTGAACGCCATCCTCGATGCGGACAACGTTTACGTATTCGAAACTCGTCCATCCGGCAGTCGAGGCCTGACGATTCCGGTTGTCCTGGCGAACTCACCCCGCATCGAGATCCATTCGCAGATTCGAGCGGTTGATCGTCTGACCGGGACTCTGCGATGGACGGTGCCGCTGCCGCAGCCACGAGTGTTGACTCTGGATCAGCAGCCCGGGCCACTGCTGCTTGTCCTGGAAATGACTGAACAGAACGACAGAGGGAATGGCAATCCCAATATCGGGCTTGCATTTGGCGAACCCAGCGGATTTCGATTGAACGGCTACAGTCGCCAGACCGGTCGCAATTTGCTGGAATATCCTGTTGTCGCTCAGTTTCCTGTTTCCGGCATGCGTCTGCAGCTGTCATCACCGGATCAACTGGATCTGGACATCTTCGGGAATAGGGTGCGGTTCCTGAAGACCGCCGCCCAGCCTGAACCCTGAGCGGAAACGAACCTCGGATTTGCCCGGACA
>JALQWE010000452.1 GCA_023258825.1 Planctomycetaceae bacterium
CACGTTGTTCTGCGAAGAGTAGACACCGCCGCCGCTGGACGTATTCCCGTGGGTCTGATTACCGGAAATCGTACTGTTACTGACGATCAGTTTGCCGTTTGAGGTGTAGTCGTAGAAGGCCACCGCACCACCGACGGCTCCGGAACCGAGGGTCTTATTTCCGGACAGAGTGCTGCGACTGATGGTGGTTGTTCCACCATCTGTGTAAATGCCGCCCCCATATCCCCAGCGTCCGCTGGTCATGTTGCCGGAGATGGTACTGTCCGAAACCGTCAGGTTGATTTCACCATTGGTACTGACAGCTCCGCCAAAACTGCCGTAGCCGGAAGTACTGTTGCCGGAGAGCAGGCTGCGAGAGATTGAAACGGGGCCACCTTTGGCCAGGAGAGCTCCGCCTGGTGCGTAGTCGCCGTTGGTGGCGTTCCCGCTGAGTGTGATCTGCGAGAGAGAAAGTCCGCCGCTGGCTGCTGAACGAATGGCTCCCCCACCATAAAACTCATCGGCCCAGAACATGCCATTTTGCGTGGTTCGACCATTTTTCAGGGTCATATTTTCAATGGTGACGCTGGCCGCAGCACTGGTGATGTCGAAGATGCGAGAGCTCTGCTGGGCATCGAGTACTGTTCGAGTCTGACCATTTCCAGTCAGTGTCAGCGCGTCTCTGATGACCATTTGCCCGAGAGAAAGGTCGAATTCAGCGGCGTTTGTCGAATCGGCAAAGCGAATCACATTCGCTCCGGGACTGGCACCGGCCAGCAGGATTGCCTCCCGCAGAGAAAGGTCGGACGGAGAGACATCGGTATCGACTTCATCGGTATTGATGGTGACCGTCAGTGGTCCGGCGATGCTGAAAACTTCAAGGGCACCAATATCCACCACTTCGTTAACAATTCGGGGAACGGGAATCAGCAGTCGCTGGTCTGTGGTCAGCGGCATTCCGTCCGTCAACGGGTTTACGGCCAGGGCATTGCTGCCCCGATTTATGGCGAGACTTTCTGGTTGCGGTGCATGCAGTGGATAACGACCCCCATTCGGCTGCAGTGGTCCCAGCAGCGGGTCAATGGCTGTGCCTGCGGTGCTGCCCCCAATGTAGTTGCCGAGATTGTCAGGCGAACTTCCGGAGGTGGCGATCAGATCCGTGCCGTTATTCCGGCCGATCAGGCTGTAGGTGGCGCCGAGTTCAACCGGGAGGGGGCTGTACATGTCAGGAGCCACATCGGAGGCCAGATTGCCGGCGACGATAGAGTTTTCAAGGACTACGGTCCCTGCCTGAACCAGGATTCCACCGCCTGACAGGTCCGCAGCTGTCCCGGTTCCCACCTGATTGCGTGTCACGGTGCTCTGAATGACCTGCAGGGATCCGGATGATATGGCGATCCCGCCGCCACCGCTTTCAACGCCGAGAACCGTGTTGCCTGAGAGGGTGCATTGGATGAAAAGCGTGGTTCCCGCATTGCTGTAAGCTGCTCCGCCGGACGCCCCTGCTCCAATGGTTGAGTTTTGATCCAGTGTGCTGTTGAGTACTGTCAGAAGGCTGGATATTGTGGCAACCGCTCCGCCGTTTGACAGATCACCTCGGGTGCTGTTCAGGGTGAACCTGGAATTCTCAATGGTGATGGTGCCGATGTCTGAGTAGACGGCTCCACCGGGTGCATTGGTTCCATTTGTCTGATTGGACGTGAACTCAGTCTCCTGGATCAGGATCTGTCCCGAAGCCGTACTGATCGCACCACCTGCACCGTCCGTGTTCGTTGTGCTATTACTCTGAATATCAGAATCGGAGATCTGCACATTTCCGGATTCGGTCGCAATCGCCCCGCCGCGTCCATACGCGCCGGCTGTGGAGTTACTGGCTATCAGACTGTGGGACACCAGTACGGTGCCGCTGACGGTGAAAATGGAACCCCCGCAGGCAGCCGCGCCCCCAACGGAGTTTGATGAAATGTAGCTGTGCCGGATTTCGATGGATCCGGATTGAGTGAAGATGGCACCACCATTCGCAAAAGCGCCTGTGGTGGAATTGTTCTGAACGCGACAATCAGTAATCAGCAGTCGTCCGGGGGACAACGAGTGGATTGCACCGCCGCTGTTGGTGTTGTCTGTCGCTCCATCATTTGCAGTATTGGTGGCGCCAGCGCTGAGCGTCAGGTTTGCCAGCGTCACGTCTCCTGCGTCCGCTGAAATTTCGAACAGGCGGCTACTGCCGGCGGCATCGAGTGCCGTTTTGACTGCGCTGTTGCCCCGGATCTGAACGGGGGCCGTGATCATCAGGGCGCCCAACTGCAAAGAGATCGCTCCTGTGTTTACGTCGGAAACATCCAGCTCTGGCGCGAAGAGGATTTCATCGGCGCCGCTGCCAGCCGCTGAACCGTCGATAGAGATGTCGTCATTTGCCGCCTCGAGGGCTTCACGCAGCGTGACAAAACCATCGACTGTCATGTTGTCCTGAAGGCTGGTCACGATGATCTGAGCGGGAAGATCTCGTTGTTCAAGCCGCTCACTGGTGAACCGGCTGCGGCGACGATTGCGTAACCCGCCGGGCAGTAGGTTTAAGGATTTCAGCCAGGGACGGAGCCGGGCGGTTGTCTGAGTCATCGATTTGATGGGCAGCATTTTCATTTTCCCTGAGCTCGATTGATGTAACAGTAGCAGCGTAGCAGCAGACAGGATTGGGTGAGTGCCCTGCCCGACCAATTGAACGGGTTGTGCGTCCTGTGCCGTTCGACACAGTCTTTCACGTTCTGCATTCTGGATTCAGAATCGCGGCGGGAGGTCGTGGGATGCCGGCCACCGAAAAATTCCGCCATGTCAAACAATTGATCGCACGGCTTCCACCGTGATCGCAAAAATCCGGGAAACTCTGCAGGGAAACCTGCCCACCATGCGGAATTTTCGCTCCGTTCCGAAAATTCTGCGAGTAACACAGCGTGCGAGCTGGGGGGACTCGGTCAGAACCACTCGCATCCCAATGGGAAGATTGGAGTTGCGGAACCCTGGGAATGTCCGCAACACGTGTTGCGAAAACAGGACGCTCACCGGTACCAGTCGAATTTGAGAGCTGGTCATGAGGTGAGTTGGTCGTGGCATTGTGTGCCACGGGAACGGGAGATGAATGGCGGAAAAATTCCACATTCTGGCGGGCTTTTCCACGGACGCCGCCGTCGCTGGACGGGTTTCTACGGCATACTCCTGCAGACACGTGCCTACTGGTTTCAACAGTGCTTGCAGCGGCCGATGACGTGAGTGACGAATCCCTGAGCCCGGTGCACGCAGCGATTGCGTGCTGAGTGTCCAGATGCTGTTCTCACAGGTTGCCAGCCTATCCTCCGGAGATTCTTATGGAAAGAACGTTTGAGCCTGTGAGTGAAACTGCTGATGCTCCGCTCAGTAGTCTGCACACTCAGTCGTTTCCGGCGCTGCTGGAGCAGCTTGGCATCTCGCTGCTGGTGACGACGTACCAGGCAGGAAAGCTGGTGATCCTGAGGGCGGAACAGGGACTGCTGAACACTCATTTCTGCAATCTTCCCAAGCCCATGGGATTGGCACTGCGTGGTCCGCAGCTGGGTATCGGGACTCGAAACACAGTGCAGGAATATCATGCGAATCCTGCCGTCGCAGGGACTCGTGAACCTGCCGGGCGTTGTGATTGCTGCTTTGTGCCGCGAGTCACTCACAGCACGGGCAACATGCAGATTCATGAGATGGAATGGGTGGGCGATGAGTTGTGGTTCGTGAACACGCTGTTTTCCTGCCTTGCCGTGCGCAGTGTGGCTTATAGTTTTCAGCCCCGCTGGCAGCCTCCGTTCATTAGTTCACTGGCGCCAGAAGATCGTTGTCA
>JALQWE010000453.1 GCA_023258825.1 Planctomycetaceae bacterium
GTCTCCGTGAATCCGTTCAAACTCTTTCGTAAGAATCGTCCAGACGCGTCATTCCACGGGTCCCGTGATGCTGCACGTATCACCTGGGCGAAGAACTCGCTTTCCGGGACCGTGCAAGCCACCAATATTTTTCTGCGCCGAAATCTCTGGATCTGGCCAATCATTGCGGTCACGATTCTCGGAACGGTCGGCATCCTTGTACGTTCCGCGATTGAAGCAACGATGCGGGAAAACCTGCGTTCCGGACTGCAGACCCTGCTGGACGTCGAAGTCGCCATGCTGCGAACATGGTTTGAAGTGCAGCAGTCCAATGTTCAGTCAGCGGCCAACTCCACAGACCTCCGGCGATTGACGCAGCAAATGTCGGAGGACCTCATCCCGCAGGCGACGACCGAACCCGGGGCCCCGGCCACTACAGCAGACACTCTGCACCGCGAACTGGACCGGCTTCTCAGTCCGATCATGTCATCACACCGTTACACAGGCTATCTCCTCGCGGACAAATCTCGCCGCATCCTTTCGGCCACGGATCACTCGCTGATCGGGCAGGCCGAAATCGATGCCTACGAAGCCTTCATGACGAAAGCTCTGGACGGGCAGAGCACTGTCTCGCCGCCGTTTCGCAGCGTTGCTCTGATGAAGTCTTCCGGCGGCAAGTATCGCACCGATGCCCCTGTCATGTACGCCGCCTCACCCGTGCGAGACGAGAACTTTCAGGTGATTGGCGTGCTGGCACTGCAGATCCGCCCGGAGGAGGAATTCACGGAAATTCTGCAACTGGGGCGGCTCGGTGAGTCTGGCGAGACTTATGCGTTCAACCGTCAGGGACTCATGGTTTCCAACAGCCGATTTGATGAGGACCTGAAACTGCTGGGCCTGGTCCCTCAGGAAGAGGGAAGCACTTCCATGCTGACCATTCAGTTGACCGCACCGCCGGGAAACCTGGTTGAGGGCTATCGACCGAAAACAATGCGCCGGGATATGCCCCTCACGAGGATGGTCCAGGCTGCTCTCGATGGCTCAGACACCCACGATCTGAACGGCTACGCCGACTACCGTGGCGTCCCCGTTGTCGGTGCGTGGCGATGGCTGGCAGACTATGACGTTGGAGTTGCGACCGAAATCGATCATGAGGAAGCCTATCGCCCACTGACGATTCTGCAGCGTACTTTCGAAGTGCTGTTCGCACTTCTCGTACTGAGCTCCCTGGCGATTTTCATCTTCACAATCATCGTGTCTCGACTGCAACGGGAAGCTCGCAAAGCAGCAGTAGCGGCCAAACAGGTCGGACAGTACGAACTGCTGGAAAAACTGGGACAGGGTGCGATGGGCGTCGTCTACAAGGGACGCCACGCCATGCTGCGTCGCCCGACCGCGATCAAGTTGCTTGATGTTGAAAAAATCAACTCCAGCTCCATCGCCAGGTTTGAGCGTGAGGTGCAGATCACCTGCCAGCTCAATAATCCCAATACCATTGCCATCTATGACTATGGTCGAACGCCGGAAGGCGTCTTCTACTACGCGATGGAATTCCTGGATGGAATCAATCTCGAAAACCTCGTGAATCAGGCGGGACCGCTGCCGGAAAGCCGCGTGATTCATTTGCTGCTGCAAATCTGCGGCTCTCTTTTTGAAGCACACAGCAAAGGTCTGGTCCATCGCGATATCAAGCCAGCGAACATCATGCTGAATCGTCGTGGAGGCCTCCCGGATGTGATCAAGGTGCTCGACTTTGGACTCGTGAAAGCCATGGACGAGAAAAAGCAGGCCGGGATGACGGCGGCAAATTCGCTGACTGGCACTCCGCTTTACATTTCACCCGAAGGTATCAATGCCCCGGCACTTGTGGATGCTCGGAGTGACCTTTATGCGGTCGGTGCCGCCGCCTACTTCTTACTGACCGGACATCCACCGTTTACCTCGTCCAACCTCGTGGACCTGCTGAGAATGCACGTGATGGAGGCTCCGGTTCCGCCATCGCAGCGTCTGGGCCGACGTGTCTCCCCGGAACTGGAAACGGCAATCCTGGCCTGTCTGGAGAAAAACCCCGCCAATCGACCGCAAACGGCGAGGGACGTGGCCAATCTGCTGAGAAAGTGCCCGGAGTTCGGCAAGTGGACTACCGAGGAGGGCGACGCCTGGTGGGGACGTTTTGAACGAGGCCAACTGAACAGCGCGTCCACGACAACACCTCACCGGTCAGCCTCAATGGAGGCAGATGAACAGAAGGATGCCGGCATCGCGCCCGTCCGCGACGAAAAAAATACCCTCCCCCCGGCCGCGGGATCCTTTGATCGAACCATGATCTCGGACATTGAGGACTAAAACTGGAAGCTCGCCCCGAAAGACATTGCATGCCAGAACCAGCTCCCGCCGCTGTTTCCCCCATCGTCAGCCAGGCGAAAGAACCTCATCGAAAAAATCGGGGTGACGTAATCTGCCGAAATGCACTAGACTTCGGCACCAGTTGCCGAAAAGACCAACTTTGAAGTCTGTTGGGCTCGGCAGGCGTGCATAGAAACGGTTTTTGGACGGAGATGCAGGGATGCGTCATGTGAGCAATCGTCAGGTTGACGTGGCCACAGGATTTGGCCGGACGAGACGAACATTGTTGTTTGCAGCAGCACTTCTACTGCTTGCCGTTCCTCGCTGGGCGTTCGCGCAACAAAGTCAGGTGACCGCTGAACAACTGCTGAAACGCTATGTCCCTTCTCAGCGTGGTGTCGAATACGATACCCCAAAGGCTGAAGACATCGCCAAATGCCGTCTTGTTCAGGAAAAAAACAGCTTCGTGGTGTACGGGCCAGCCAATGAACCGCTTCGCCGCTTTACCGACTCCAACGGGGATGGTCCACCGGATATGTTCCGCTACTACCATCTCGGTCTGGAAGTGTACCGGGAATTGGATACCAACGGAGATTACAAGGCGAAAAAGCTGACCCGTCCGGACCAGTATCGCTGGATGAACTGGGGTGGCACGCGGTGGGGACTTGACCCGGACGAGGATGGAAAGATTGATCAGTGGAAGGTCATTTCCGCTCAGGAAGCAGCCCGAGTCGCTGTCGAAGCATTGATTGCCGGCGATCTGAAATCGCTGAGTACTGTCATGCTGAATGACGCCGATATCCAGTCCCTGCGTCTGCCGGCTGCCATGGCCAGGAAACTTCAGGAGTCTGTTGCAGAACTGCCGAAAAAGGCACAGGCCGCCCTCGCCAACTCAAAAGTCCTGAATGCACGCACCGTTTGGGTCCGGTTTGATCCCCCGCCGCCGGGGTTGGTACTGGCAGAGCAGAGCGGTGCCGGTCGGGATATGACCGTGTATGAAAATGCCATGGCGTACGTGCAGAATGGCGAAAAGCTGGACCTGATCTCCGTCGGTGAAATGGTCCAGATCGGCGATGTCTGGAAACTTGTTTCCGTACCAACACCGCTCGACGCAACCGGCAACATGGTCGTCTCGCTCGGGGGCATTCTGATGCAGGCAGGGGAGGGTGGCGATACGCCGGCCGCCACACAGGAGATGTCGGCAGAAATGCAGAAATTACTGGCAGATCTGCAGAAACTGGATGAAAACAGCCCCCGCCCGGATGCGACCGCCACAGAACTCACCAACTACAACGTCGGTCGCGCCAATCTCTCCGAAAAACTCATTGGTCTGGCACGAACAGAAGAAGAACAATCGCAGTGGATTCAGCAGTTCACTGACAGTCTTTCCACGGCCACTCAGTCCGGACTTTACAGCGAAGGCCTTGCGCGCTTGCAGCGTCTGGAGACGGCCGTCAAGGCGAATCAGAAACTGCTGGGTTACGTCTTCTACCGAAGACTGATGGCAG
>JALQWE010000454.1 GCA_023258825.1 Planctomycetaceae bacterium
CAGACAGTACCAGTCCGCTCCGAAGAACCAACGCTGCCAACATCCCGCGTTCGGAACGCCCAGCAGCAACAGCCCTCCCGGACTCAGTAGACGTTGCATGGCTGCCAGAGTTTCCACGGGCTGGGGCACGTGCTCCAGTACCATCCACGCCGCAACCAGCCCAAAGGATTCGTCCGCCAGTCCCACCGTCTCCAACGTTCCCTGGTGCACGGTCCAGCCCGCCGCCACCGCCGCCCGCGCCGGACCTTCACACAACTCCACACCCTCGACGTCCCAGCCCCGACGGTACAGAGCCGCCAGGTAGCTGCCCGTCGCACAGCCCAGTTCCAACGCTCGCGGCCGCGGCACCCGCTGATGTTCGGTGGAGCCAGCTGCACCGGCCACCTTCCCCACAGAAATTTCCGCAGGAGCCGGGACGGGCTGAGTCCGGTCGTCCAGGAGCCAGTAGTACAGTCGACGCAGGCCCGGAATCGCTTTCAACGGCAGATAGCGCAGATACCACGGCCGCCCCGAAGTCGCAGCGGCAACGTCCAACACGCCGGACTCAGCGGCAGTCGCTCCCGCTTCAACACGCGGGACGACCACCACGTGCGGCGCATAGTCCACCGGGTAGCAGGCTTCCAGACTGTCCGCGGTCGGCGCCGGATTCAGGTACTGATGACCACACCCACCACATCGCACCACCACAAATCGGCCCGCAAGGCCACAACGGACATCACGCCCCTGCAGCAATTCCACGGACCGCGCCACACCACACAAAGGACAGTCAATCTGCTGCAAACGCAAACCCACCCCGCGCTCGGGACCACCCAATCCCTCAGTGCCAATCTGTTCAGTGCCAGTCACGGCGAATCCTCCACCAGATCAGCGTCAGTAACGGTGACTGCACCAGAGTCACCCCGAGAAAATAGCCGGCCGCCACACCCAGTCCTCCATAAGTCCACCCCAGCCACAACTGCAGCCCCGCAACTGTCAGGTTGGAACTGATGGAAGCCAGCAGGAACGGGTCCCGATTGTGCGCTCGAACATACAGATTCACACACTGTGAAACCTGCTGAGACACAAATCCCAGACTCAGAAACAGAGTTCCCCACGGACTGAGTAACCCCGCAGCCACCCGCTCCGCCAGCGGTATGTCCACCACATTCAGCAGCCACACCAAAGCACTTAGAAAGAGCGCGGCCAGAGTCATCAGCACCATCGAAATCCCGGAGACCCGAAAAAACAGCGCATCCAGCTGCGGAAATTTTCGCTCCGCAATCAGACTGCCAAACTGCGGACGCCGCGTCTCCACCCACGCCAGGGCGGCCCCCTGAGCCGCTGTGAGAATTGTCCATGTCATCCCCAGACGCGCCGCATCACCTTCATGCCGACGAAACACAAACAACAACGGCAGCTGCACCGCCAGCCAGAACACAAACCCCTGCAAGGCAATCCGCCATTGCAACGGTAAGATCTCCTGTTTCCAGTCAATCACCGCCGTCGATGCTCCCGGATCCTGCTGCAGCGACCGGAAAAATTCCCCGTAACGCCACCGCACCAGATACTGATCACCTGCCAGACGCACCGCCGCAGAAACCACCAGCGCCCACAATTCCAGTCCCGCCGCCAGGCAAACCCAGACCGCCATCGTTCCCGCAATCGCCTGCCAGAATCGCGTCCGATACAGACTGGCCACCTGATGACAGCCCTCCAGAATCGACAGCCGCGGAAGCAGTGTCAGCTGCAGCGAAATCAAACACGCCAGCACACACCACGGACCACTCCACGCCACCAGGCCTTCGCCTTCACCGCCCGCAGCCTGCCGCACCCGCTCGGCGGATTCAAAAAACCACCAGCCCGCCACCAGCAGCACCAGCAGAAACACCGCCGCAGCCCAGGCATACCACCGAGTCATCAGGCGGCTCAGCGAATTCAAACGCCAGCGCGCCGTTTCGTCCCCCGTTGGTCGACCAGCCTCCAGCCGCAGCCCGGACCACTCGTGACTGGCCAGGTTAATAATCACCACATGCAAGCCCAGCTCAACAAAAATCTGCAGGCCCAGCATGCTGGTAAATGCATAGTAATAGTCACGGGCCGCGGGACTGACGTACAGAATCAACAGCAATTGACTGATCGGCCCCGTCAGCACCTGCCACACACGTGCCAGAACCGCATACAGAATCGATCGGTCCACGCCCAGCGTCGAAACCAGTCCCGCCAGCCATCCCGGCACGCCGGTTCGCGCAAGAGCCCCCGCGGTTTCTGAATCCGGTTTGTCCGCGGTCACCGGCTCACCCGCGCGATCTGATCCCCGAATCGCCGGCCACAGATCAGGCACCGTCCGGATTCACCACGGAACACAGCAAAAACAGGCGTTCGCGACATGCCGCACATCAGTCCATCAGGACAGCCGGGGAACGAGAAAAGCGGGCCAATCGAGATGCCCGCCGAAGTCCGGGAATTCTCGCATTTTCCCGCGAAAGAGGGAAGCAGAGCCCGAAAAATCCCGGCGCCCTGGACCAGATGCTCACGCCCCGAACAGCCCGCACGCCCCCACGAACACCCCGGGATGGCGAAACAGCGCAAATCCTGCCAATCGTCGCGTTTCGCTCCGTCGAAACGTGCACCCAGCCTTTTCACTGCCGAAAACCCCAGACCATGACTTTCGGGGATCAACTTGAAAACGCCCCTGACTTTTATCCTGTCGCCGTTTCGCTATCCCACGAACAGCCCGGCAGGGAAAACGATTTCCATTCTTCGGACAGTTGACAACGCCCCCGCTTTCCGCGCGAATCCTCGTTATACTTCCGGAAAACTCAGACCTCGCCACCGCGGCGGTCCACGACAGGCACAACGAAAGCTGACAGGTTCCATGAGCCGTACTCATTCCATCGAAGGCATCACACTGCATCTCGGTTCTCCCGACTCAAGTTCCGGAGAATGGATCGGTCAGCGCGAAGTCCTCAAGCACCTGCTGGCCTGCTGGATTGTCGTGGACGAACGTGACCAGCCGCTCACCCCCAGACTCGTCGGAACCCCCGGCATCGGCAAAACCACCCTGGCCATCTCCGGCGCCCGTGCGCGGGGTCAGGAACTGTACATCTACCAGTGCACCGCAGACACCCGTCCCGAAGATCTGCTGGTCACTCCTGTCCTGGCAGAAAGCGGCAAGATCGCCTACCACGCCTCGCCCCTGGTCACCGCCATGATTCGTGGTGGTATCTGTGTCCTGGACGAAGGCAACCGCATGAACGAAAAATCATGGGCCAGTCTTGCTCCACTGCTGGACCATCGCCGCTATGTCGAATCCATCGTCGCCGGCATCACGATCAAAGCCCATCGGGACTTCCGCTGTGCTGTGACCATGAACGAAGACGAATCCACCTTTGAAATCCCTGACTACATTCTCAGCCGCATCCAGCCCACACTGACGCTCGGACACCCGACACGTCAGGATGAACTGGCCATCCTCAAATACCACCTGCCATTCGCCGACGACCAGATGCTCAGCCTGACCGCCGACTTTCTGCAGGAAGCCCACTCCCTCAATCTCGATTTCTCCACGCGGGACGGCATCAACATTCTCCGCTTCGCCATCAAACGCATGGCACAGGACCCCGAACACCCGCTGGCTCGGGATGCCGCATGGCGCGAAGCCCTGGAACGCTGCCTTGGTGAAGACGCCATCGACCTGCAATCACTGGCCGACAAACGCAGCAGCACGCTGGGTGGTAATATCGTCCCCATGGGCTTAGGAGATTTCTTCTTCTCACCCGATGATCCACTGCACCCCGATGCAGATGGGGATGATGATTTTGATGACGACGACTTCGACGACGACGACGACGAC
>JALQWE010000455.1 GCA_023258825.1 Planctomycetaceae bacterium
CAGATTTCCAACCACCCGCACAACAAGACCGCAGTCGATTCAGCAACCGACCACAATTCAGCAACCATCTCCGACCTCTTCCGCCACGCTCGTCCACCCCGGCTCACAGTATCGCAGAACGAATGAGGGATGCCAACTTGCGCAGTCGCCGCATGCCACAGCCTGCCGTCCCGAACCATGGTCGTGGGCACTTCCTGTCACACGTGACCTCTGCAACGACGTGCGAACATCCTGCTGGATCACAGCGCTATCCCGGCGAACTGAGCTGAGCAGAACCAGGCTGAGCAGGGCAGGGCAGGTTTGTCATCGCGGACATGAGCCGCGCCTGCAGGGAGTTCCCACGGACGCTTGCTTCGCTGCATGATCCCAACAGCAGTGTTGGTGGAACAACGCCGGCACTGACTGATTGGCCACGACGTCGAGACCTGCTGACATCCATCAGCGTCCAGGATTCAGCGACGAAGGCCCACTGCTGCGAGACGCAGGTGTGAATCGCGCTGCCGAACACATTGCACGGCAGCGCGAACACATGTTGCGTCTGTCACCGGGACCTATCGGGTGCGGCGTTTGTTGCTGGCTCGGCCGCCACTGGGCCGGCCAGTCCTTGTGCCCTGAGGCCGACCAGCACCGGCGGCAGAACGTGTTGGCGGCCGTCGTGCCGCTCCGGAAACGCCCGCTGGCTTGCGAGCCTTTGACATTCCCTGAGCTGATTGCGACCGTGGTGGTCGAGCTGCTGCGGGGGCTTGTCCTGCCGTGGCAGGTCGCGACTGCTGGCGTGCCGCGCCGCGTCGAGGAGACACGGATGTCGGTGAACCGGAATTGCCCGCAGGTGGACCAGCCGGAGCTGGCTTGCGGTGCTTACGCCCCCGAGTCTGACCGGGACGATAACCAAATCCGGGTTTGATTCGCCGACCCGTTTTTTCGCCAGTTTCCAGGAAATGCCGCAGGTCCCGAATCTCTGCCGGCTGCAGTTCCCGAAATCGACCATACGGCAGCGAACCCAGCTGGAGTGGACCGAAGGCGATGCGCTCCAGTTCAATCACCTTATGGCCAACTCGAGCCAGCAATCGACGAATTTCGCGGTTCTTGCCTTCCTGCAGTTCCAGTTCCAGAACCGTGCTGCGTCCCTGATGTCGCACGACACGAATGCCCTGAAAGCGGAAAAAGCCTTCGGCAAAGTACATCCCGTCCCGCAGTTGATTCAGTGTCTCAGGAGTTGGCCAGCCGGCGACATGACAACGATAGCGCCGCACCACTTCGAAACGGGGATGCGCCAGTCGCTGGGCAAGGTCGCCGTCGTTGGTCAGCAGCAGCAGACCCTGCGTGTTTTCGTCCAGTCGCCCGACGGTGAAGAGCCGTTGATCCGCGACCGGGATCATGTCGACCGCGCGAGGACGTCCTTCCGGGTCGCGGTTAGTGCAGAGCACGCCTTTGGGCTTGTTCAGCAGGAAGTAACGGAATCTGGGAAGTCGCAGCCGTTCGGAATCGAGGCGGATATCGTGAGTTTCCGGGGAGACGGCACGAGCCGGATCGTTGACGACCACCCCGTCCACCGTGACGCGGCCGTCCCGAATGTACTCTTCGCAGTTGCGCCGCGAGTCCACGCCGGACATGGCGAGGAATTTCTGCAGGCGCATGGAGTCCGAGGCTTCACCGGTTTCACTGGTGACTTCCGGTGCGTCAGGAAGGATGGCCCCGCGCGCTTCCGGGACTCGGGGTGTCACCGGTCGACGACTGGGGACACCAGGCCTGCCGGGACGCGCTCGCGGATTGGTCCGAGGTGGACGAGCCGGGCCACGGTCCGTTTTGCCGGAACCTTTTACCGGTCGACTGCCTCGTGATGCGGGTCGATCTTTTCCTGCCATACTGTTACTCGTGTTTCTACTGCCCAAAATCGCGGAACCAATCGGGGCGTCATCGTTGCGGGCACAGAGACCAGCCGGGTGATTGACCCGCTGGATTTCGCCCGAAAATTTTCCGGACACTCCGCAACAGTGCTGACCTCGGTTGCGTCGCAGCACCATGCTCAGCCCCACTGCAGCCCCCTGCAGAGATCAGGCCCGGCAAAGCCCGGCATTGTACCGTGCAAATCCGAATTTGCGGTCAAAATCACGGAAAACCGCTGCGATTTCCAGCGGGTGCGTCTTTTTCCGGCAGTCAATGAGTAAACACGGGGACTTCAGGGCCTGTTCCGGGCAAGTTAGCCTTTTTGAGAAAAGAACCGATGTTGTCGGATTCTGCTTTCCTCCGGTCGTTGGAGGTGATCCAAAGCCGCCAACGCCCGTCCGCGCCTCCCGCCGCGTAGAGATGACGGTCCCGTAAAAGTCCCGCCATCCGGTGCCGCGGTTTCTGCCTCTTTTGAATCCCTATTCTTTCGGTGTCTTTACCGCGTAGAAGACGAGGTTGGCGATCTTCCACTTTCCGTCCTGTTTCAGCAGTGTGAAGTGGTCGTAGCCGTACTGCAGTCTGGGGCCCGCTGTCAATTTCCAGTAGACAACCACCCGCGCAAGGTCGGCTTCGAATGTAATCGCCGTCCTCACCGGAACTTCAACTGCTTTGAAGACGGCCATTTTATGGTAGGTCGCCTGAGTGGCCACGAACGGGCCCTTCATCTGCGTCGATACCTCGCCGGATCCAACCTCCTGAATGACGGCTCCATCAGCAAAGCAGTTTCCGTAATCCCGCATACGCTGTTCTGACCATGACTTGAAGTATTCTTCAATCAACTTCTCCACCGCCGCATGCTCCGGATGAACTGCCTGAGCCCCGGTGCTGCTCTGCTTCTGGCTGCTCTCCGAGTCCGCCTGTTGCGTGCCGTCCTGGCTGGTTTGCTGCCAGGCCCCCAGAAACTCAAGCACAAAGTTGCGGACATAGTTCGCGTCGACCGTGGTGTTCCCGATCATGGATCCCAGCGGCGGCACGTGGCAAAACGCCACGACCGGCTCCGGTTGAAACTTTCGCCGAAGTGTTTCCAGCGAGTACAACGTTTCTTCACACAGGTACTGACCAGCCTGATCCGAAATTCGCAGCGGCAGCCCCTTCTTCTGCAGCACAGCCGCAACCTCGGCATACGAAAACGACGACAGGAACTCCGTTGGACCGTCGCCGACAATCAACGGCAGCGAAGGCTTCTGGCCAGAGTTGTCGGCGATATCGCCACGCTGATTCGACGCACGCGTTTCGATGGCAAAGGCACCCGGATAACCCTGCCCAAAGGAAAAGACCGCCACTGGCTTCAGCTGCTGAATACGCGGCTCCAGTTCCTTCAACGGCGCTCCCCACACCACAGGCAGCTGTACCGCAACAAGACGATATCCCTGCCATTCCGTGTCATGCAGCGGGGCAATGGCTTCCCATGACGGATTCGGTGGCCGCTTTGCTCCAAAAGGTTCAAATCCCGTCAGCAGAATCACCGGCTTATCAGCCGCTGCGACCACCGGAATGCTGAAAACAATGGTCAGCAGGAATGCACCGGCCCAGCCCAGTCCACAAATCCCGCGGCTGTGATTCCCTCCGGAACCTCGATGTGTGCTGCGCGCCATAACGGAATCCCTGACTGTGTGATGACTGATACTGATGGATACTGATGGACTAAAGCTGACCGAATCATACGGCCTGATCGACAATAACGAAACAATCCAGCCTCGACCCCCGTGGCCGCAACCGCCGCCCGCCGCCCGCCAACTGCCGCCCGCCAACTGCCGCCCGCCAACTGCCAACTGCCAACTGCCAACTGAAAACTGAAAACTGAAAACTGACGCCCACTTCCCCCGCAGAATTTATCGAATTGACGGCCTGATGGAAGTTACCCCGTGCCATCCCTGCAGAAG
>JALQWE010000456.1 GCA_023258825.1 Planctomycetaceae bacterium
CTGCAGCGACGAACGAGTCTGTCGAGCCGATTGATCAGCACCTGCGGCAGGTGTCCGGGGAAATGCGGATCCCTCTTTCACCTCCGGCGTCGGATGGCCAATGGCTTCGACGTGTGTCGCTGGACCTGACCGGTCGCCTGCCGGCTCCGGAGGAGGTTCGCGAATTTCTGGACGACAAATCTCCGGAGAAGCGGTCGCACAAAGTTGATCAGTTGATGGTTGGGTCTGCGTTTGTGGACCTCTGGACTCTGCGATTTTCGCGTCTGCTGCGTTTGCAGAGCCTGCCGGGAGATCAGCGGGTCTTTGAGACCGCGGTCGGTTTGGTGCGTGACGTGATAGCGCGGGATGGTTCATTGGATGAGTTGGCCCTTCAACTGCTGACGGCCACGGGGGACTCACACGTGAATGGTGCTGCCGCGTGGAACCGCATGGTGCCGGACGCACGGGTTCATGCCGAGCGGGTTGGCGAGGCGTTTGTGGGGGCACGTCTGGGATGTGCGAATTGCCACAACCACCCCCTTGACCACTGGACTCAGGACGATTACCACGGACTGGCGGCTGTCTTCGCTCGACTGGACCGTTCGCGCGTGGTTCAGTTGCGAGAGCGTACGGCGATCACAAATCCGCGAACCGGAGAGCTGGCTGTGCCGCGAATTCCCGGTGTCGGTGATCTCCGTGGTGACGGCGATCTGCGTGTGGCAATCGCTGACTGGGTCCTTGCAGAGCCGGAGTTGCGATTTGCCAGGGTCACCGTGAACCGGCTTTGGAAATTCATGTTCGGACGAGGACTTGTTGAGCCTGTGGATGATCTGCGTGAGACCAACCCCGCGACGCATCCGGAACTACTGACATGGCTGGCGCAGGATTTTGCGAAGCACGGTTATCGGATTCGTCACACGTTGAAGCAGATGGTGCTGAGTCGTGCGTGGGGGGCCAGCAGTCAGCCGGTCCCCGGGAACGAACAGGACGATCGATTCTATTCTCGTTACTATCGACGTGCTCTGGAACCGGAGATTTTGCTGGACGCAATTGCTGAGGTCACGGGCGTCCCCGGATCCTACTCCGAGCATCAGACGGCATTGGCGGTACAGGTGCTGGATCCGGCTCGTCCGGCTGGAAGTCTGGATTTGCTGGGACGCTGTATTCCGGGGCGTGGGTGTATTGGGGAGAGTGGTGGAACAGCCGGGCTTCCTGCAAAACTGCACCTGTTGAATGGGGATGTGATCAACGCGCGGCTGCAGCATCCTCAAGGGCGGCTGCGGCGGCATCTGGAGCAGGGGCAAAGTTCTGCAGACATCGTGCGGGAATTTTATCTGCGTGGTCTGGGGCGACTGCCGGATGAGCGGGAACAGCAGTTTTGGGATGATCAACTGACGTCGGCAACTGAAGACGAGCTTCGGCGACGGCTGGAAGATTTTGTGTGGGCGATGTTGAACAGCCGCGACTTTTCTGAGAATCATTGAGACGGAGACATGGCATGCCGAACGAGACTGGTTGCGTGCTGCGTCGGCGACGAATGGCTCGCCGTGATTCGATTCAGGCAGGACTGCTGAGCTGGCTGGGTCTGAGTGTCAGCGCGGCGCGGTCTTTGCGTGCTGACGGGACTTCACCGCGAGTGGCCTCCGCGAAATCCTGCATTCTGTTATGGCTGGATGGTGGACCGACTCATCTTGAGACCTTCGACCTGAAGCCGGCCGCGCCGAGAGAGATTCGCGGACCGTTTTCCCCGATAGCCACCTCAGTGCCGGGGTTGGACCTGAGTGAGTTATTGCCGCAGACGGCACTGCAGGCGGAACATCTTGCCGTGATTCGCTCGATGACCTCACCGCTTGGGGAGCACGGGCTGGCCAATCAGTACCTGATGACCGGCTATCAGCCGTCACCGGTGCTTGAGTATCCTGAGTTTGGTTCTGTTGTTGCGCGACTGCGACCGGGAACAGGACTGCTGCCACCGTTTATTGCAATTCCTGAAGGCAATTCCCGAAGCTCCGGATTCCTGGACAGTGCCTTTCAGCCTTTTGCGACGGGGGGCGATCCTTCGAAAGCCGACTTTCGGGTACGAGACCTGAGCTTATTTGCGGAAGTAGATGAATCGCGGCTGCATCGACGGCGGGAATTCGTGCGTGCATTCGAGCAAGCACGTGATCCATCGTCGGCAACGTTGGGTGTCCGGCCCGGATCGGACGTGGCTTTTGAGCAGGCCTGCCGCATGCTGTTGTCTCCTGAGGCAACGCGGGCCTTTGATCTGACTCAGGAACCGGACGAAGTGCGTGCTCGATATGGACCACGCATGTTCGGGCAGAGCTGCCTGCTGGCTCGACGACTTGTGGAACGAGGGGTTCCGTTTGTCACGGTGACAAATGCCGGGTGGGACACCCATGACAATCTGGTGTTGCCACTGAAAGAGGGTTTTGCGGGGGCCAAAGTCGGTGTGGGTTTGATTCCTGTGTTTGATGCGGCGTTTTCGGCCCTGATCAGTGACCTCAGCGAACGCGGATTACTCCAGGAAACTCTGGTCATTGCGATGGGCGAATTCGGGCGGACTCCGAAACTGAATTCGCGCGGGGGACGCGACCACTGGCCTCGTGTCTTCAGCGTGGTTCTGGCGGGGGCCGGCATTTCCGGTGGTCAGGTGATTGGAGCCAGTGATCGCATCGGTGAAAGTCCAGCGGAAGATCCGGTGACACCCAGCGATCTGGCCGCGTCAATTTATACGTTACTGGGGATTGATCCCGCCCACGAGTTCGTCACTGCAGACGGCCGCCCGATTCGAGTCAATCAGGGTGGGCGATTGATTCGCCAGTTGTTGTAACAGCGCGTGGAGATGCCGGTAAAACGCGAATTGGATGTTCACGGTTCCCGGTTGATGCGACGGGCAGGACCGTGAGTTTGTCGGCCGCAGCAGGATAACCCGTCGTCAGGGAGACGTCATGAGATGCTGTTGTGTTCCACAGGAGTGTTGCATGCTGCGAATCCTGGTGTTGCTGGTGGTGTGGATTTCAGGACAGCCGTGGTGCCAGGGGGGGGCGACAGACGCCCCGTGGACAGCCGCAATTTTCTCGGCAGATGGCCGAACCGTTTTTGCGGGTTCGCAGGCTGGCGTGACGGAATTTGTCTGGCCGCAGCTGACCCTGCGCCGAAGCATTGCAGTCCCGGTTGAAAACATCCATGACTTGCTGCTGACGGCTGACCAGAGCACGTTATTGATTGCTGGAGGGACCCCAGGCGAATCCGGACGTGTCGTTGAACTGCACCTGACGACGGGGCACAGCCAGTCGTTCGATGTCGGAGAGGATGTTGTGCTCCGAGTTCAGCTGACAAATGGCGAAAAACAGCTGATCCTTGCGACCGCTCAGTCCGTGTGTTACGTGCTGGATCGGGAAACTCGCCGGATCGAACAACAGTTTGGGGGACATTCCGGGGCCGTGCTGGCGTTGCAACGAATCTCGGATTCGTTGGTGGTTTCGGCGGGAACGGATCAGACACTGCAGCTCTGGAATCCCGTGGATGGACGACCGAAACGAACGATGAATAACCATGTCGCAACCGTCAACGACCTGGTCATTCGGATGACATCGGGGGGAGCCGCTGGTACCTCCGACGGAACAGACTCGCCCCTGCTGCTGGCATCGACAGGTGACGACCGCACGGTACGTCTCTGGTACCCGGAGACTGGCCGCATGCTGCGATTTGTGAAGCTGCCGCACATTGCTCGAAGTCTGGCGTTTTCTGTCGACGGCATACGGATCTATGCTGGCGGTGACGACGGGACGGTGCGAAGTCTGGACGTGGCCAGTCTTCGACTTCTGGGCGAAAGCGCGACGCCTT
>JALQWE010000457.1 GCA_023258825.1 Planctomycetaceae bacterium
GCAGCACGTGACAGCGCGCCGAGTCCTCGTCAATGCCGGGCCGCGCACCTTCGCGCGATTGCTGGGGCGTCCGTGGCAACCGGCTCCCGAAGATGTCGGATCCGTTGTGAAAATCAATATGCTGCTGCGCAGGCTGCCTGAACTCAGAGTCCAGGGGATCACAGCAGAAGACGCCTTCGGTGGCACCTTTCACCTGGACGAAAGCTATCAGCAAATGCAGCAGTCATGGCAGCAGGCGGCCGCAGGTCAGCTCCCTGATCCGCCACCCGGAGAACTCTATTGTCATTCGCTGACGGATCCCTCCATTCTCTCCCCGGAACTGCAGGCCCGCGGATTTCACACGCTGACGCTCTTCGGACTGGATCTGCCGTGGACGTTGTTTGAAACGGACCACGATGCCCGTCGTCAGATCGTGCTGCAACGCTACATGGATGGACTGTCTCGCTTGTGCACGGGGCCATTCGAAGACTGTCTGGCCCGGGATCAGTTCGGACGGCCCTGCATTGAGATTCACACTCCGCAGGATCTGCAGCAGGAACTTGATCTCGACCTGGGCAATATCTTTCACAACCAGCCGTCCTGGTTTTTCACAGATGATGCGGACAGAGCAGGGCAGTGGGGTGTGGAAACCGATCTTCCCGGGATCTTCCGCACCGGTTCCTCGGCACACCGCGGCGGCGCCGTCAGCGGGATTCCCGGGTACGCCACGGCACGCTGCATTCTGGGGCCTCACTGACGACCGAAACACCGCGAGCCATTCTGTACGGGACACATTCGGGCCTGCAGGCAGGTCTGCCAGTTTGCATTGCCGACATGTTCTATCAATACTGTGAACTTCGCGCGTCCCCTGTGACGCTGGACTCCTGCTTGTGATAGTTCACCCCTGATTGCCAGCTGAATCGCTCCGCGTGGAATCAGGCAGAAAGGGATTCCCGTGCCCGGCCACTCCATCAGGACCGACCTTCGCCCCGCCGTGTGGGGCCTGTTGCTGTTCACACTGTGCTGCTCGGGCTCCGAACTTCACGCGCAGTTTGATGACCCCAACGTGGATCCGGATGCTTTGCCCACGGTGCCAGCCGGATTTCGTGTTTCTGTGTTCGCCCGCGAACCTCTGGTGCGACAACCCTGTTCGATGGCCTTTGACACCCAGGGACGCCTATTCATCGGCATGGGACCGCAGTATCGCAATCCCACTCCGGAAACCCCCGGTGACAGTGTGGTCCTGCTGCAGGATCACGACGGTGATGGCACAGCTGATCACGCTCACACCTTCGCCACGGGCTTCAATGCCATTCAGGGACTGGCGTGGAAAGGTCGGGACCTCTGGATCGCCAATGCCCCGGACCTGACCGTCGTTCGGGATCTTGATGGCGATGATATCGCCGACGAATACGTGCGAATCTATACCGATCTCGGCAATCTGGAACACGGACTGCACGGCCTGAACTGGGCGCCGGACGGCAGGCTCTACATGAGCAAAGGCAATTCGAAGGGACTGACGCAACCAGGCCGCATCGCTCCTCGAGCGTTTCGCGAGCTGTGGGGTGTGACAGCTCCGGAAGGAACGCCCGACCTTCCTGCTCCTGAAACCATGACGCCGGCAACTTACCAACGGGCGTACCATGATCCGGCGGATGACTGGGGACGAGAAGGCGGGATTCTGCGATGCGAAGACGGCGGCAAGCAGCTGGAAATCGTGGCTTCAGGTCTGCGGAATCCCTGGGACATCACCGCGGATCACGGCTTCAACTGGCTGGGAACCGACAATGATCAAACGCAGGGCGATCGCGTGTTCATGCCTTTTCCCGGTGCCCATTTCGGCTGGAATCATGCGTGGAGTTCACACTGGTCGACCACCCCGCACCTGCCCACGGCTCCGGTGAGTGGACCGTTGTTCGAAGGCTCCGGAACAGGACTTGTCTATTATAACACCTCTGGATTTCCCGAGTCCTGGCGGGGTGGGTTCTTTATCAACGACTGGCTGCGAAAAACCACGTTTTTCTGGCGTCCGACGTGGGACGGCGCCCTGCTGCGACCAGCCGGCGGCGAATGGGTTCCGTTTGTCGAGGGCGGTCAATCGCTGTTCCGACCAACGGATCTGGAAGTCGGCCCGGATGGGGCTCTCTGGATTCTTGGCTGGAGCCGAGGTTACGGTGCTGAATGGCAGGACGGTGAACTCGCCAGTGAAGGCCGAGTGTTCCGCGTGGAATGGACCGGAACGGGCACCAGGCCCCAAAACGAGGCCCCGACAGCACCGCTGACGGAGCAGTCCGTCGCGCAGTTGCTTGAACTGTTTTCAGACCCCATCCCGGCCCGGCGTATTGACGCGCAGGAAGAACTGTTGCGCCGGGGAGACGCTGTGAGGCCGGCACTTCAGATCGCACTTGAGACCGCTGGCGTGTCGGAATCCGCAGAAACCTGGATCGCATGGACTCTGGGACGGATGCATCCGGGTTCTGAAGCCCTGGATCAGGACTTCGCTGGCTGGCTGAACAACGCGTCCACGCCTACTCGCAGTCTCAACCTCAGAATCCAGGCCATCCGCATTCTCGCGGATCGGATTCATCGCTCCGCGCAGCCGCGTCCACTCCCCGCTGTGGTGCTCAACAGCCTCACCGATACGGAACCGCGAATCCGATTTGCTGCTGTTCTGGCGATCCGGGAGACATCAGAAACCACCGCGGTACCGCGGCTGCTGCAGGCCATCGCAGCGGAATCCGACCCGACGGTTTCCTACGCGGCCTGGCAGACTCTGCGTCGCCTGACGACGGCGGATGATCTGCGGATCCTGCTGGGTGATTCCCGCCCGGCTGTTCAGCAGGCGGCGTTTCTGGCGTTGGCCGAAGCGGGGCGGATGCAGCGATCCGTGGCGGAACGCCTGAGCGCGCTGCCCGTCGCTGGTGTCTGGCTGGACAAGCAACGCAGCGGCACAGAGATCCTGCAGGTGCGTGGACGTCCGCTGTCGACGTCGGCCACGATGCTATCGGGCGAAAGCGAGACGGCTCCGCAAACTGAGATCAGCCTGATTCGCAAGCTTCGTTCAAAGGGTTCGGGAGCGTATCAGACGCAACCGGGCGCCCTGCGTCCCGGTGCCCTGATTTTCACGGATCGGGACTACACGTTTCGGAACGTCCCGGACGCCCTGCGGAATGCCGAATACATCCGCACCTCGAACAACGACGACGGCTCATCCGGTGCAGATTTTCTCAGCTTTGAAGCGTTGCTCCCCGTGACGGTCTCAGTCGCCCTTGATACGCGACAGCAGGACCTTCCGGCCTGGCTGGCGGCAGGGTTTGAGCCTTCGGATCTGCAGTTGCAGGCTGACCACTGGACGCTGCAGGTGTATCGCCGAAACTTTCCGGCAGGAGTGATCACTCTGGGCGGCAACACCAACAACGGAGTGTCGGGCGGTAAGAGCAACTATACGCTGGTAATTCAGCCATGGAATGCCTCCACACCCGAATCATCCGCTAACCTGAATGATGTTATCAAATTACTTCCTACGGGCGATGCCGAACGCGGAGAGATTCTGTTTCATCATCCGGCTGGTCCGGGCTGCTTCCGCTGCCACAGCCTGACTGCGCAGCAGAATGGTTTTGGTCCAGCGTTGCAGGACATCGGCCGGCGGTCCGCTGCACGCCTGATTGCTCAGTCGATTGCGGAGCCTGATGCAGTCATCACGGAGGGCTTTCAGTTGCAGGTCATCGTGACCACGGAAGGCAAGCAGTATGCGGGCGTTCTGCTGGAAGAAAGTGGGCTCTCCGTGACCCTCGGCCTGTCTTCGGGAGAACGTGTGGTTCTCGGCAGGGACCTCATTGAG
>JALQWE010000458.1 GCA_023258825.1 Planctomycetaceae bacterium
GGACAAGGTCACTGACCATCAGTGACGCCAAACCAATCGCCGTGGTTGCTCCAGCCAGCAGACATGGAGTCCATGCGCGAGACACCGCGTGAGTTACCGCCTGCTCAGGACAGGAAATTCCTGAGTTCTTCCAGTAGTTGCAGAGATGAATGGCCCCGGAGACCGTAATTACGAGCAGCAAAGTTGGCATCACAGCAAGGACCATGTTCATGCTACCGCCGAACGGCACGATCAAGGCGCAGGCCGCCGCCGCCGACAGCAGGGACACACCCTGAACCAACAGACACAATCGAAGACTTCGCAGGGTCAACCAACTGCACACCATGCCGGTAATAGCCGCGAGTGCCAGCGGTGATTTCAGCCAGAACATCCAGACAGCAGCCTGATCATTCCACGCAGCGCGACGTACAGCCGTGTTCAGTGCCGTTGCAGCAACCGTTCTTCCCCCCATGTGCAGATCAGATTCAGGAATTCCCGACTCGGCGGCCGCCCGACGGATGGCCTCTAGTGCCGCAACAGGATCCTCAAGGCCAGCAGCACTTAGACTGACGGAAGCGGCAGCAGTGGCCCCGGTGACGAACCACGAGTCTGTGATGGTTGGCGCATCCTGCAAGCCAGAGACTCGCAGCTCAGTGATCGCCTTCAGAAACGCAGCAGTTTTTCCCGCATCCACATGCATTCCGTCCCACTGCAACTGCAGATCTGCCGGACGCTGAGAAGCAACAAACTCAGTCAGGGCATCGTGCAGCTCCCACGCCTTTTCATCATCACGTCCCAGAAACTGGCTTGATGGCTCTGGAAGCCGACTTTCCGCGATTGTCACGGTGATACCAAACTTCTCAGCCCCCAATACAGCGGCCGCCTCCGCCACGCTCAGCGAATGCGGGCGAGCAAAATCGGCCAGGGCGAGGCAAACAGGACCTCTGCCAGTCAGCAACCCCTGTGTTCGTTCCAGAGCTGTTTTGAACGAAATCTTTTCCTCGGGCATGCGACGTATCAGATCTGTCGGCTCGGTTACCTCTACGACGTAGACAGAGCCACCTTCCCGGAGATCACCGGTCTGTGCGCCCTCGAGTCTGCGTGAAAAATCCTTAAGTCGCGGGTCTGTCAGCGAACAACCGTCCCAGGACACAAGCACGCGATCTTCATCTGGAAAAAGGTCCTGATACCATGCGAGCACTTGTGACTGCTCATCGTCCCTGGGAAGCCACCCGATCACGTCATTGTGCATGCGGATCTGACTGAGCGAAAACATGACCAATGGCAGCAGAAACGCAGTCGCACCCAGGAGCCAGAGGGCGAAGCTGTTTCCCCAACGGTCACGTCGCTCAAAGAATGACTTCATCAGATCTGCCTGTCTGCGCGGTCAGCACGGGATGGGTGAATTTCCCATGCAGGTTGAAGATCTACGGATCCGGGACACCTGGGGCAGGCCCGATTCGCGTCATGGAACGGGCCGTGAACACAACTAGAGAGCTTTTCCTGGAGGCAAAGCCCCTGGCGGGTGGCCCTCCACTACAAAAATCAGCTCTGCAAGTTGAAATCGGCCTCATTTGCCGAAGTCAGCCAACAAGATTCCCGTTTCAGGAAAACAACCGGAACCTTGCGAGACCGGGATACAGGGAAAAGCAGTCATTCCAACCAGTACAGAAGTGACCATTAACGAATACAGGCAAACTTTTCGGCCGACGAACAGTGCTGTGGCCCCGCCGCTGACCGCAGAGTCCGCGGGATCAGCAGGAGTCATTTAATCCCTGCAAAAGGTCAAAGGCCCGACCTTCTGTAGCCTTGAGAATCGTTCACTGCACTTCCACGCGACAAGCCACATCAGTAATCTGCCCGATACCGCTGACGGTCAGGATCGCCAGCGCAATCCGTTCAGACAGGAACACATCATGCTGGCAGGTCAGTTCACCGCACCCAGAACCGTACAACTCCTCAATCATCCCGAACCCCAGCTTCCGACTGAAGACCTGAAACCCGGGCAAATTGTGTTTCAGCCCGAAATGACATGCCTGTGTGGCTCAGATCTTCCGTTTTTTGACGGCGATTTTGAGGGACACACCATCGCTTATCCGCAACCGATCGGCATGAGCCTGCATGAAATGGTCGGCACGATCGTCGCGACAAATGGCCGGAAATGGCAGGTCGGCACACGGGTCCTGGCCGTTCCTACCGGACAAATGGGGCTGATGGAACGGTTTGTCATGCCCGAAGATCAGGCGATTGCACTCCAACCAGGCCTCAGCGACGAACTGTGCCTGCTGGCACAACCGCTTGGCACCGTGCTGCATGCCCTGAAGAAATTGCCGAATATGATCGATCGAGACGTCGTGATTCTGGGGCAGGGACCGATCGGTCAGATGTTCAACGTCACCCTTAGAAACCTGGGCGCAAGGCGGATTATTGGCATAGACCCCGACCTTTGCCGCCTCGAAGTCAGTCACCAGATGGGTGCCACCCATGTCGTTTGCGGATGTGGCCGGGACGTGATCGCGGAAATTCGCAACCTTCTGGACGGTAGATTACCGGAATTCGTGATTGAGGCCGTGGGGCACAAAGCTCATGCCCTGAACGATGCAATCGAATTGGTCAGTGACTATGGAACGATCCTGTTTTTTGGAGTGCCACCGGAAACGATCAACGGGGTTGCGTTACGTTCGGCCATGTGGAAAAACGCCCGGATCATCACCAGCCTGCACCCGGACTTTGCCCGCACCTATCCACTGGCCATGCAATGGCTTGGGGAAAGCCGCATCAACCTTGCCCCACTTCTGACTCATCGCTTTCCTCTCCATCAGATACAGCAGGCTTTTGACACATTCCGCGATCATCTAGGCGGAGCACAGAAAGTGCTTGTGGAGTTTCCTGCACTTTCCCACCCACGCTGACACCTCCCCCACGAATTAACATCGTCCCTAGCATCCGGGGACACACCATCAACAGCATCCGGGCAAACAGCATCCGGGAACAGCATCCGGGGACACACCATTGCGTACTTGAGTGATGACTTCCGAATGACCACGCCCCCCGCAGCCTGACTGACACCGATCCGTCCCTGATCACGGTGACAGCCGTATCAAGGCGGCAACTAACGTCGTGCATACCGACTGTATCGATTTGCCGTAATCTGCCTACCACAACACCGGGGACACACCACCGGCTACCTTTCGGAAGACGCCACGTAGCGCTTGGTTCGTGACTACTGAACGCCTGGCCCCCTGTGTGGCAAGGGAGAGTCTTAGGGGACACACCATATTGCACCTCGGCGATGACTGCTGAGCGACCAACAAACACCCCGCACCCCCGATTGACACAGATCAGTCTTTGATCGCGGCATCAGCGTCATAACGCGACCAATCGCATGGACTTTATCGTTTTTTAGTGACCTGTGGGATGAGACGGTCACATCGCTCTTTGGGTTCGCCCCCTTGCGGGAACGAAAATGCGCATCCAATTCGCAGATTTCTGTGTAGCTTCACCGCTCTCTTGAATGACAATCCATTTACCACCCAGTGCGTTATTATCCTCCACCCCATGGATAAACAACAAATGCCACGTTTAGCTCGAGCAGACATCTTCGCGACCTCAGATATCGCAATTGTGCACGTGATTTGTCGCACCGTTCGACGTTGCTTTTTGATGGGATACGACAAGATTAGTCGCAAGAACTACGATCACCGCAAACTCTGGATAGAGCAGCAGATGGCAGATCAGGCCCGATACTTCGCGATCGACATCTGCTCCTTTGCCATCCTTGACAACCATATTCACCAGCAATTGCGTGCTCGTCCGGACGTCATACAACAATT
>JALQWE010000459.1 GCA_023258825.1 Planctomycetaceae bacterium
TCTCCATCGTTTTTACAGGAAGCATCGTCGGATCTGCCTGACGAACTGGACGACTTTCCATTCCTCAGCGAACTATCGGCAGATTTCCTGTAGTCACCAACCTTGACGCTGGGGGATGTGCGTCGAGTATGCTCGTTTTTGTGCGACTGGATGTTCTGTGCCCGCGGCAAGGGGTGACTAATGGCGATTGAGTTTGAGTGTCCGTCGTGTTCCGAGACCATTCGTGTGCCGGATGCCTACAGCGGACGACAGGGAAAATGTCCGTCGTGCAACCAGCGATTGCTGGTTCCGACGATCCCGATTCCAGGCGAAGTTCCCGGGACAGCCTTGAAGTCGAGTTTGCCGCAGGCGTCCCCGGGATCTGCTCCTGAGGTCTCAATCACCGCGATCCCGCCCCAGAAAGCCGGCTTAGCGGCACGGCCACGTCGTAGCCGCCGACGCCCCGCACGGGCTCTGGTCATCGGGATTCCGGTGATCGGGTTTCTGTTGTTGCTGGGAATCATTGCCTTCAGTATTTCCGGAAATCTGCCGGATTTGCACGGACAACTGTCTGGAACATTACTCACCAACCGGTCCCTCCCACGCACGGTGATTCCGTGGGCGGACACAGGGCTGAGCGAGGAAGACCGGGAACTGCTGAAGACGGCCCTGCGAGATTCTCCCGAACGCCTTTCCAGCGAGCAGATGTCGTGTCAGTTGATTGGCGCCGACGAAGGGCTGGAGGTTCTCGTCACAGTTCCAGCCGGCTCTGTTTGGTGTGTGGTGGAGACGGCGACCGACGACAACAAATCGCTGCAGCTGTGGCGAAAGCGGGAGCGGGCACGACTGAATGCAGAACGACGAGCTGTTTTTCTGAAAGCGTTGAAATCCTGGTGTAGTGATAAGCTGCGGCAGATTCGTGGCGAGAAAGTTCTGCTGGACGGTGTGACCGTGCGGGATCAGGTCGCGCTGGCGTCACGACTGGATGCCTTCGGCTTTGCGGTGGAAGGCCGAGGCGACAATCGCCTGTTTCGGCCGGCACTCGAAAGCGATGGCGGACTGCTGTACTTTTCTGTTCCGGAAAACACCGTTCGTTTTTCGATTCAGGGACGAAAGACCGCCAACGGCCAGACCGCGTTTCATGGAGAGTATCAGGTCAACGTGACCGCGGGGCAGGAAGCGTCGCCGGCGGAAATGAGTGACGCTGGTGCAGCTGACGCGGCGGCGGAGATGTCACCGGGCGCCGGGGACAACGGCCAGGAGAGTGCCGAGCCGAATGCTCCGGCAGAACCCACCGGGGACAAGCCCGATGGGGCCGACATGGAGCCAGAGATGAACAATGCTGCTGGCAGTATGCGGAACGAATAAGTCCCGGAGTCAGTGTCTCCGGGTGCTCGTGCGGTTTTGCCTTTGAAATGCTGACGCTACTACGCCGCACGGGGCATAACAGCCAGTCGTGTGGCGAAGCACTGCTTGAGAATGCAGGCCGTCCTTGATCGAGCGAGAGGCTCGCGTTCACGCAGCATCGCAACAGCTCAGAATTCCCCAACCACCTGTCCATCGGACCGCTGTCCAAGACGTTGCCAGATCGTCAGGTCAACATTACTGCTGAACGAACGCACGGAACCATCCATTAACAGGACATTGACAGAGCCTGTGTGATAGCTGCGGGAATTGATCACTCCGACGGTCGCGACGGTGGCACTACTGCCTTCCCGAGTGCTGCAGAAGTCAATGTCCAGTGTCTGGGACCCGTTGGCGTAAGGTATGACCGTGTTCGGGCCAAACGTTGTCGTGAATCCCGTATGGATCGCGCGACCACAGACCCATTCGGTGTGTCCAGTGTTGCCAAATGCTCCACCTGTCGCTGTTCCGGCCGCAACCGTCGGATTTGTCGGACCAGTTGCAGGCAAAGTGGCATCGTGAATCCGTGGCTGCCAGGCTTTCACTTCAGCCATACCCAGAGTGTTACTCATGCCGTCGGTGAAGTCCCGATCACGGATTTTTGAGTTCGGTGCAAAGGCCGCCCCGCCCTCCGCGCGGGTGACTGGATTCCAGATGAGGTATTGGCCGACGTTGAGTGCATAGCTTAGCGGGTAATGCTCCGGAACTCCCGACGAGTTATTGCGGACGCGGTCGTTGATGTCACTGGGACAGAGAAACCCGGGGATTTTCAGCGAGGCGATGCCGTTCGGTGGAAAGTTGGATTTGTTGCCGGCGTCGTGGTAGCCCAGTGAAAAGTTGATCAGGGCGTACTGATTGCCGCCTTCCAGAAATGGCAGGAGCATGGTGTGAGCGGACCAGGGCTGAGTAATCCGATTGCCATCGATATAGCAGGCCGCTGGAAAGGCCACATGTGAAGTTGCGTAGTTGTGCAGTGCCAGTCCCAGTTGTTTCAGATTGTTTCGGCACTGGGTGCGGCGTGCGGCCTCGCGTGCCTGCTGAACCGCGGGAAGCAACAGTGACACAAGAATGGCGATGATGGCGATCACAACCAGAAGTTCGATCAGTGTGAATCCGGATCGACGTCGCATGCCTGCAAGCTGCATAGAACGAATCCTGAGGAAATAGGGGGACCGCTCATTCGCGGTCATCTGCTGAGTTAAGCGGCAAACATCGGGAAAGTCGGAACTCTGTGCCACAGAGCCCCTTGAGTCATCTCAAGTGCACCCGGAAGATCACCTCGTTGATATTGAGACTCATTCTCAATATGTTAGACGAGGAGGGCTGGCTTTCCAGTCTTCTCGCCAGCTTTGGGCGCCGATTCTTAAAAAAGACTTTAGATAGGGAGCTCACTCGCTGAGTTAGCGGTTTTGCCGTGCTGCGTGCGGGAACTGCCTGGCCTGCAGGGTGTGGGAGCAGCACGACTTGTTCTGGAAGTCCGCGATCGTCTTTGACGATGGGCCCCCGATAGCCGCTCCCGCCCAGCCCGCCCCGCTGGCATCACCGGGGATGGTGAAACGGTGTTAACGCAGAAGACTGTCGCGCTTTGCTCCGCCGAAACGTGCCTCGCGGATTTTCACTGACGAATCCGGCGGTCGAGAGATCTTTCGTAATCAACTCATAAACACCCCTGAACGCTCATATTACCGACTTTTCGCCATCCGTGGCATCACCTTGCTCGGTCGTGCCAGGTGGGTAGCCCTGGGGCTGCTGCGAAGACGTGCGCCAGCGGACTGCGTGGATATTGCGGGACCCGCTTGAGTCACGGGAGGGGATCGCTCAGGCGTTCCGTGATTCATCCGCTGCTCGACATTCCCGAGACGCGGCCACGCCTTTGCCGGGAATCAGCCTTTTCGGGGGTCGCACCGCCGGGAACACGGTCATCCCCGGGCTCCACCCGTGGCTGCGGGCGTTGAGGGGCCCCTCTACCGGGTTGAGGCGATCACCTGCTGGGCAGCAAGTCGACCGCTGAGCATCGCACCGTGAATCGAGGCCGAGCTGGTGAAATCACCGCAGTGAAACAGCCCATTGGTGGTCCGGAAGGACGTTTCCGGGGCGGCGAGTGACCCGGGCGGTTGAGCGGGCAGGGCAAATGGAATGCGATAGGTTCGCAGCAACTTCCATGTGCTGACCTCAGAACCGAACCATGAGTTCAGTTGCTGTCGCACTGCGGATTCCATGCGTTGCAGGTCTGTCGTCATTTCACCGGTCACCGAAACGCTGATGAGCGCCATGTTTTCCGGGGCGTAAGAAGGGGACACATTGCTGACCACACTGAGATTATTGATGGGACCGGCATCATCCCCATTCAGCACCAGCAGAGGTTGAGAGATGGGAGCTTTGGACGCCGCAAAATAGAAGCAGGTTGTGGAGCAGGCCGCGGGACT
>JALQWE010000460.1 GCA_023258825.1 Planctomycetaceae bacterium
GTACAGGGCATCGGTGGACGTGGCCGCAGCCAGCACGACCGTGTAGGCGACATTCCCGTCAAAAATCGTGTCGTCCACACCGGTCACCGTCACCGTTTGTGCCACATTCCAGTTGGCGGATGTAAACACCAGCGAGGCAGCGCTGACAACTCCTTCGGTGGTGTCACTGGAACTGATGGGCAGGGTAACATTCGCCAGGGGTTCTGAATTCAGCCGCACTGTGAAGGTCACGACTCCACCGCTCTCCGTGGTGGAACTTCCAGAGAGCGAGCTGACCGTAATGCCCGCCGTATCGTCGTCGGTATTACTCAGCGAGACATCTGCAGGATTCAGGCCGTTGTAGCTGGCATCCGTCGAGCTCGCAGTGCCCAGCAGAATGGAATAGCCAATGTTGCCATCATCGACCGCATCATTGACACCGGTCACCGTAATCGTTTGAGGTGTCGCCCAGTTCACCGGGGTGAAAGTCAGCGATGTGACGGCAACGGTACCTTCCGTCACGTCGGAGCTCTGGACGGGAATGGTGACGTCAGCAGACGGCTGTGACGCCAGCACGACGGTGAAACTGACCTGGCTGCCGCCTTCTGTGGTGATGGCTGAAGGAGACGGCGCGGACACATTGATGCCGATCGTGGCTTCACCGGAAAGAAAGTCGATCGTCTTTCGGAGAAACGTCGCCTGATTGTTGGGAGCTGCCGCTGTGCTGCTGAGACTTTCAAAGGGCAGCGTGGAAAAGACGATGCCGAAGCCGCCAGTGGCGTAGTCGCCACGATAGCTGATGCCAGAGAATGGCGCGGCGGCCGTCGTGACTCCATGCTGCAGCAGTCCCACAGCCCCGACAGCCGGAGCGACCGAATCCACATACAGCGTGCCGAAATCTGCTGGTGCCGTCACCGGCAGCGACATGCCGTTGGTAATCAGACTTTCCGCCACGCCCGACTCTGTGTGTGCTGCTGTAGCCACGTCGTTTGTAAACGAGGCCACCTTCAGATAGTTCGTCTGAAAATCCGCGCCAACGCCGTTGTAAAGCACGTCCTGTCCGGAGATGAAGATACGACCACCGGAGGTAAGATACTGCGTGATGGCGGACTGCTCGGCCACCGAAAGCCCGGCGTTGACGCTGCTGTAATCGCTGCCAGTATTCCAGACCACAATCCGATAACGCTGCAAGTCCTGGCCGGTGGGCAGAACCCCGGCGGCCGAAACATTCCATGTGTCGTAGGCCAGTGAATTCGCAGCAAACGCCGCGTTAAAGAAGCGTTCCAACGTAGCGCCCTGGTCATCGTCGACATAAAGAATCGCAGCTGGATTCTGTGTCGTAAAGGACAAGACCGACGAGCTGCCGGTGTTACCCACGGCATCTGTCACATCAATCTGGTAGTACCACGTCGTGGCCGCTGCCAGTCCATTCAAAACCGCCGAGTGACTGGTGAGGTACTGTGAACCATTCCAGGTCTGAGTCAAGGTAGATGGACTAAGCCCATAGCGAACACGAGCAATCGACGCTTCGCCTGTGGTCCACGTGACGGTGGCTGTCGTCGCTCCTGGTGCCGCGTTGATAGCCGAAATCGACGGGGCCTGAGCATCCACAGTGGCGGTGTCGCTGAGATTCAGAGCGGCGTACTGAACCGTGATCGTGTCGTTATGAGCCACCTGCAGAGTGGAATCGGCGACCGGGGCGCCGGTCCCCAGTTGCAACGTTCCGGTAAACAGCCCGGTATTGATCCCTGTTTCCGTCAGCGTCACCGAAATCGGCGTGGTTTCGGTGGTGCTTCGCACGCTCACCACGACCGTATCGGCAACCCCGGAATTCACGTTGGCTGCGGAACTGGTCAACGAGATTCCGGCGACCTGAGATGGACCGTATACCACTTTGTCCAGATCAACAAACGACAGCTTACGAATCGCCTCATAAACATTCAGCCGTCCGCCCGTTGTTGTCTTCCCCGTCAGGGATGCTGTTGGCACGGCACTTGTAAGTATTGCGTTTCGAATTGAGGCCGCCGAAATTGTACTGCCCTGAGCCGATGCGTACAGCGCTACCGCGCCCGTTACGTGCGGTGTGGCCATCGATGTCCCGTTGTATGTGGCGTAAGTATTCACGGGCACACTGGAGGTGATGGATGACCCGGGAGCACCAATGTCCACGGTCGTCGCACCATAGCTGGAAAAGCTTGAGATCGCCCCTGTGTTGGTGATGGATGCAACGGCAATCACCGAATCATAGGCGGCGGCCGTCTGCGTAGATGTGCCCACTGTAGTGTCGTAGTTCGAGGGATACGACGCCGTTGTGTCGTTATTGGAAGTCGAGTTTCCAGCGGCAGCCACAAACAGAATTTCCTTCTTCGCCGAACGAATAATGGCATCATGAAGTGATTGCGAATAACCACCGCCGCCCCACGAATTGTTGGTGGCGACAATGTTGATGCCATGCCGATTCTTCAGGTCCGTCAGATAGTCCAGCGCCTTCACTGCGTTCGCAGTCGACCCCCCGGTTGGACCAAGGAACTTGGTCGAAATCATCGTCACTGCCCAGTTGACCCCCACAACCCCGGCACCGTTGTTGCCTTCGCCACCAATCGTGCCAGCCACATGCGTCCCGTGCGCATCCTCACCCGCGTCGTAAACGGTGTTGTCGTTGTGAAAGAAGTCCCAGCCGTTGATGTCGTCCACATACCCGTTGCCGTCATTATCAACCCCATCCCCCGCGACCTCGTACGGGTTGACCCAGATGTTGTCGTTCAAATCGGGATGCGTCGTCTGAATTCCCTCGTCAATAATTCCCACAACGATACTGCGGGATCCCGTGACATTGTTGTTCCAGGCCTGTTCGGCATTCGAGCCCCACGCGTTGGTCGTTCCTGCCGGACCAGAAGCACTTGGCGAATCACTGCCGTACATGCCCCACAACCCGCCATTGGTGTAGTAGGTGTCATTCGGCGTCACAGCCGGGTGATACACATAGTTGGGCTCCACATAGCTGACAAGGGGATTGCGGCTCAACGCGTCAATCGCCTGCTTCATGGACACGCCATTCCCCAGAGTCACCCGCTGCATCGGCCCCAGACCACTCGCCTGCATCACCGATGTGTGGATCGTCTCTTCCACCTGCAGATTCACACCCGCATGGGCTGCTGCCATTGCCGCCCCCGCAGAACCGGCCCTGAACTGAATCAACAATTCATTCGGAACCACCTCCGGCTCCGCAATCTGCTGCACCGGACTGTCCGGCATCGTCGTCGCAGACAACAGCGACCTGATCTCCAGACTCTCCAATATTCCCGCAAGGCCCCGACGTCCCACCCGCTGACGCTTGTTTCCTCGATGTCCAATCACAGCAGAATTCCTTACTTAAAGTTGCCAGAGCTGAATCGTTGCCCGCAATCACAATTCATGCCCGTAAACTGGGACTGCCCCGATATCGCCCAATGCCTCGCCGCCAGCCAGACTGCCCACTCCTCGAACAACCCTTCGGCCACTCGGCAACCCTCTCATCCCGGATCCGAATCTGCAGAATCTCCAGCCAGCGACAAATGATCATTCATCAGCACCAGCCCACGTCACAACGGCAAGTCAACGCCTTCAACAGCCCCTGCAACAATCCGCAAAATCCAACCACTCCACAAGCGGTCTGCCTCACAAGGCCAATTCTCTGCCGACAAATGCCAGTCGTTTTTGCCCGTAACAGATTTTTCCCGGAAATACTGGACGCAATCACCCAGAACGCGACGACCAAAACAGCCCATTTTACCCATATCCACTCACTGGTCC
>JALQWE010000045.1:0-7354 GCA_023258825.1 Planctomycetaceae bacterium
AACCGTCTTTCGTTCCGTCAGCATCCATACAGGTCAGCACAATCTCGCCGGCCCCCAGCTTTTCCACAGTGCGGGCCCATTCCACAGCGTGCAGCCCCGTCGGCACACGGCCACCATTGATGTGCACATCCCAGACTTCTTTCCCATCCCGCTGAATGCGTTTGGGATCGATATTCACGACGATACACTGACTGCCAAATCGCAGGGCCGCTTCTCGCACAAAATCCGGGTCACGAACTGCAGTGGAATTTATGGACACCTTGTCGCACCCGGCATTCAGCAGGTTTCGGATGTCGTCCAGCGTTCGAATTCCACCGCCGACCGTGAGAGGCATGAAGATCACTTCGGATGTTCGCGCCACCACATCCAGAATGATCCCACGCTGTTCATGACTGGCCGTAATGTCCAGAAAGACCAGCTCGTCAGCCCCCTGCTGCTCGTAACGCCGGGCAATCTCAACCGGATCTCCCGCGTCCTGAAGGTTCAGAAAATTCACCCCTTTGACGACACGACCCGCGTGGACATCAAGGCACGGAATGATTCGCCTGGCGAGCATCGATGCAGAACCTGTGTGATCTTGTGGGAAAAAAGGCAGGCCCTGGCTGCCAGGCAACTTTGACACGCCCCCAGCCCGCGGTTTCACGCAGCGACAATTGTATGCAGCGAGCACCGGACTGAGGACTTTGGGGAGCAGGACATCACCGCCGGTTGGAAAATCCGAGCAGAAACGGCAGTATCTCACCAGGAGGTGGTTTCGGATGCAACAGTTGCAGGCTACACTCCGTGCAGTTTCGCTGAAACAGGTGAAGTTCCCTTTTCTGATCGGATATCAGCCGTTCATGACCTCAGCAAATCCTCTCTGTCGGACAGTCCCGGTTGAACTGGGAACACGCAGTTATTCCATTGAAATCGGCAGCGGAGTTCTCTCGGCTGCCGCAGAGGTGCTGTCGTCGTGGCCGGGGTTGCACCCACTCCAGTCGCAGCGAATACTGCTGGTCACAGACGCCGCACTTCAACACTCTCATGCGCGCACTCTGCAGTCAGCCCTGACAGGCCATGTCGCCGAACTGAACGTCGTGACTGTGCCTTCCGGCGAGTCTTCCAAATCCTGGACTCAAACCCAGTCGCTTTACGATGCTCTGGTAAAAATGTCGGCGGATCGGCGAACTGTCGTCATCGCGGTGGGCGGCGGTGTCACCGGAGATCTGGCCGGATTTGCCGCAGCAACCTACGCCCGCGGGCTGCGTTTTGTTCAGGTCCCCACGACATTGCTCGCCATGGTCGACAGCTCCGTCGGTGGGAAAACCGGAATCAATCATCCTCAGGGCAAAAACCTGATCGGTGCATTCCACCAGCCCGTCGGTGTCCTGATCGATCCTCAGACACTGGCCTCCCTGCCGGATCGCGAATACCGCGCGGGGCTGGCCGAAGTCGTCAAGTACGGTGTCATTCTCGATCAGCAGTTTTTTCAGTACCTCGAAGCCAATATCGACGCTCTGAATGCCCGAAACTCCGAAGTCCTGAATCAGATCATCGCCCGCAGTTGCGAACTGAAAGCAGATGTGGTCCGCGAGGATGAATTTGAAACAACCGGTCTGCGTGCGGTCCTGAATTATGGACATACCTTCGGGCATGCCTTCGAGGCTCTTGCAGGGTACGGGGAATTGCTTCATGGTGAAGCCGTGGCCATCGGGATGGTCTGCGCAAGTCGACTCGCACAATCCCTGGGAAGGATCCCCGCCGAAGCCACACTTCGACAGGTGAAACTGCTGCACGCCCTGCATCTGCCGACTGACGTCCCACTCGCCCTGCGTCAGCAACCCGACGCCATCCTGCGCTGCATGATGCTGGACAAGAAGACAGAAAGCCGCGAACTGCGTTTTGTACTTCCTGACAGAATTGGCCATGTGGAAGTCGTCAAAGGCGTCACTGCCGAAATGGCTCTTGCTGCACTTGAACATCGCGCACACGCAGCCCCCTGAGTCGCAGCGGCGTTAACCCCGGAACACCCACCAAATCAAACAACAACGGCCTCGCCTGCTTAACCGTGGCAGAATTCCGAAGGGAATTCACTGGCGGTTTTTCCATGAATCAAAGGCGACCGCTACTACCGTAACGCTTCCTGTGATGATGTAACGCACGCCTTCTCCGGCACCGGCGTGTGCCAACCCCGTCTGCAGGACACTGATGATCAGCACTCCGAGAAACGTCTGCAGCACGGAGCCACGACCACCGGACAAACTGGTCCCCCCGATCACGGCAGCGGCAATGGCCAGCAATTCAAGCCCCCGCGCCCCGCCAGGATCCCCGCTGCTGATCCGCGACGTTTCAATCACCCCTGCTATGGACGCGCACAGCCCACTGAACAGGAAGACGCAGATCTTCAAGCGAGCAGGCTGAACACCACTCAACCGCAACGCCTGCTCATTGGCACCGACAGCAATGCAATGACGTCCGAACACCGTACGCGTCAAAAGCCCCTGACTCAAAAGCATGAAGACGGCACTCAGCAGAAACGCCGGAGAGACGCCAATCGCAGCCAGCGGTCTCGACAGCGATTCCACAGGGGCACCAATGAACTGCACTCGTGAGCCCGTGATCAGCAGAGCTACTCCCCGCGCTGCCTGCAGCATACCGAGGGTCACGATAAAGGACGGAATCCGTCCGTAACTGCTGATCAAACCGTTCAGCAGTCCCGCCAGCAAGCCAATTCCAGGCACCAGCAGCCCCGCAGCCGCAAAGGACCACTGATGCTTCACCATCAGCATACCCAGCGAGGCGGACGTCAGAGCGATCAACGATCCCACCGACAGGTCTATGCCTCCGGTGATCAGAACAAAGGTCATTCCCACACTGACAAATGTCAGTGCAGGAATCTGATTCAGAATGCTCTGCAGAGTCGCCGCGGTAAGAAAACGATCCAGAGACAGCGAGAAAGCTGCTGTCAGCACAACCAGAACGACCAGCAGTCCCGCCGCGTTTCCGAGGGAGGTCCGAAGTGACGAACGACTCACACCACACTTCCCTGAATGCAGCGCGCTGGATTCTGCTGAAAAACAGGCCAGAGGCTGACAGCGGACTGAGAAACTTCAAAGGCCCCGGGGTTCCGGTACCGGTCAGGAGCCACTGAACCAGCCACACCTTAACAGTGGCCCCCCCGGCATTCAGACTGCCGCCCGATTCAGCTGCCTCGCAACTGGGCATCTGCCCAGCTGGCCAGCGCCGCACAGGCTTCCCGTAACGCCGTATCTCCGGCCAGTTTTGCTGCCGCCAGGTCGCCGTTCTGAACATCCGCCTGGCAGAAAAAGTAGAACTTGATCTTTGGTTCTGTCCCTGAAGGTCGTCCGGCAATCTGAACGCGAACCGACTGAGTCCGATCAGAGTGATAGATCAGCAAATCACCACGCGGCTGACTGATGCTCGGCAATGGCTGTCCGGACTGAACATCCAGCCGCATCCCGGTCTGATAGTCTGCCACTTCACTGATCTGCATGCTGCCAAAGGCACGCGGTGGGTTCTGACGCAGCGTCTGCATCAGTCCATCAATCTTTCCCTTGCCAGTCGGCCCTTCGCAGTAGATGGACTTCTGACCTTCGCAGTAGTAGCCACAGGTGCGATAAAGGTCATCCAGCTGATCCAGCAGAGTCCGTCCTTCAGCCTTCAACTCGCCCGCCAGTTCCAGAATGTAGAGGGCACAGACAGACGCATCTTTATCACGGCAATAGTCACCGGCAAGAAAACCAATGGACTCTTCCGTTCCAAACACAAAATGCTCGGGACCGTTTTCTTCGATGGTCTGTGCGATGTACTTGAAGCCCACCAGCAACTCAGAAAAACAGCGTGCACCATGAGCAGCGGCAACTGCCTTTGTCAGTGGTGTCGTTACAAGCGTTTCAACAACATAGTCGCGGGGAGAAAATCGTCCCGTCGCTTTGCGTTTGCGAAACAGGTAGTCGGTGATCAATGCCCCTACCTGATTACCGCTGAGTGACTGAAACTTTCCCTTGCCATCACGAACCATCACTCCCAGCCGATCTGCGTCCGGATCGGACGCCAGAATCAACTCAGCGGGATGGTTGACGGCATGCACCCATTCGATCACCGGATCGAAGACCTGCAGGTTTTCCGGATTAGGCAGATGTCCCGGGACATTCGGGAAATTGCCATCGGCCGCCCGATGCGGCTCAAACAACTCCACACCGCGGAACCCCGCCCCCTGAATCACGGCATAGACCGAGGTTTCGCCAACACCATGCAAAGGAGTGAACACGGCGGACAGCGAACGGCTGGTGGATTCGGACAGACGCACCACTTCCTGAACATACGCGGCGTCAATTGCTTCACCAATCAGCACAATGGACTGATTCTGCAGACACTGCTCAAAATCCGCTTCCGGAATCACCTCCGCACGTTCCACTTCGCGGATGATGCCCTTGTCATGTGGAGCAATGACCTGCCCTCCGTTGCTCCAATAGGCCTTGAAACCATTATCAGCCGGAGGATTGTGCGACGCCGAAATCATGACGCCGATACTGCAATGCAGCTGACGAACCGCAAATGAAAGCACCGGGGTGGCGCGATGCGAATTGAACAGGTACACCTTCAACCCGTGGGCTGCAAACGTCGTGGCAGCGATGGCAGCAAACCGCGCGGAATGATTGCGGGTATCGTGAGCGATGACCACCGATCCCCCGGTCACACATCCCGTTGAACGCAGGTAGACAGCCATCCCATGTGCTGATTCGGCGATTGTCCGGTCGTTGATCGTGGCCGGTCCCATCTCACCCATCGGCCCCCGGCGTCCACCAGTTCCGAACGGAATGGCCGTCCAGAACATCGCATCCAGCTCCTGCCACTTTTCCTGCTGAATCAGAGCAGTGATACGCGGATGAAAAGCGCTGAGCGATTCGCGCGACAGCCAGGCCTGCAGATTCGCCGGCGAATCCGCGGTCAGCTTTCCCGCAGCAGCGGCGTTTCGGATGGAAGCGATCAGATCCGACGAAATCATACGAAATTCCTGCGTGAGCCCGAGCGAATAAGACGTGACGAGAGAGGCAAACCTGTGGCGAACAGGGCCTTTCAGCCAGATCCCGGCGGCACAGGCCCGTCGCACTGCTCAACCCCGAGACCTTCCCGAAAAACGGCACGCGGATAGTACCTCAGAAGCGAGTCCGGCGTAGAATGCTGTCCGGGAATTTTCATTTTCTGGTTCGAGTTTTTCAGGTTGAACTGCCAGAATCCGCAGAATTCCTCCGAAATTTTCTTGTTTTTGTGGCGGGTAACGTTCTCCGGGGAATTTGCAGGGGCCAGTCAGACCAGGCAACTCAGCGCCCCACCGGACTCAGATGTGGTGCCCCGTGTCTTGTTAGACAGTCGTCTTTCGCACGGTCGGTAGACCGACACCATCGCAGCAGCAGACAGTCAACATCTGATGCCGTCTGCGAACACAAATGCAGGTCCAGTGACGCAATTCATGTGGGAAGTTTTCTGCCGATGACCATGGAACTGGCTGCCGCCATCCTGAAAAAGCATTTTGGATTTCACGAATTCAAGGCCAGTCAATCGGCCGTCATTCAACGGGTGCTTGATGGCGGTCATTCCCTGCTGATCATGCCCACCGGCGGCGGCAAGTCACTCTGCTTTCAGATTCCCGCACTCGTCTTCGCACAACAACACAGCGAACAACAACCACTGACACTGGTGATTTCTCCCCTGATTGCGCTGATGAAAGATCAGGTCGACCGCCTGCAGTCCCTCGGAATTGGCGCCACCTTCATCAATTCGTCGCTGCGCAAAGCGGAACGTCAGCAACGTTACGAAGCCATTTCCAGAGGCGAATACAGCCTGCTCTATGTCACACCGGAACGCTTTCGCAAGCCGGAATTTCGGCAGATCCTCAGTGGTCGTCACGTCGTCCTGCTGGCCGTTGACGAAGCTCACTGCATCAGTGAATGGGGGCATGATTTTCGGCCCGACTACTCACGCCTTGGAGAGATTCGTGAGCAGCTCGGAAATCCAATCACAATTGCACTCACCGCCACCGCAACTCCTGAGGTGCAAACCGATATCCTGCGACAACTGCGGCTGAAGCCCACCGAGGTCCAGCTGTTTCACGAAGGCATCGATCGCCTGAATCTGGATCTGCGCGTCGAAGAGGTCTGGGATGCCGATGAAAAACAGGAATCCATGCAGGAGATCATTGAGAGCTGGCAGTCAGGCACTGAGGGTTGCGGAATCATCTACTTCACCCTGATTCGCACGCTGGAAGAGTTCAGTGAAAGACTCGCAGCTGAACGCATCCGCCACGTCTGCTATCACGGCGACCTTGATCGCGAATCACGCCGAGCCATCCAGGATGATTTCATGCGGGGCACCGCACGACTGGTGCTCGCCACCAACGCGTTCGGCATGGGGGTCGATCGAGACAACATCCGCTTCGTGATCCATGCCGATGTGCCGGGCTCGATGGAATCCTATTATCAGGAGATCGGTCGCGCAGGACGCGATGGTGAACCGGCAGAATGCGTGCTGCTGTATGACCAGCGGGATCTGAACACGCAGATGGAATTCATTCGCTGGTCCAACCCGGATGCCGAATTCTGCGAACGAGCATGGCACCTGCTGACTCACAGTACCGAACAGGTTCGGGCCTTCGGAATCGACTGGCTGCGGGAACGCCTGTGCGATCGCCAGCGCCACGACCGTCGTATTGAAACCGTCCTGTCACTCCTGCATCGCTACGGCGTTATTGATGATGAACATGACCTGAGCAGTCTGGAGATCGCGGGAGATCTGCCTGCCGCACTGGCGGACCCAACACTGCGAAATGAAAAATTGCTGAGCGACCAGAAACGCCTGTATGCCCTTGTGCAATACATTCGCAGTGATGATCGCCGAGCCTACCTGCGCGAATACTTTGGTGTGCCCCATTCCTGATGGATACAAGGCAGCCAGTTGTTGCGGTGAAAGCGAAGTTCCACCTGAGCCAAAGCGCAAGGGAGGGCGAAGTTCCACCTGAGCCGAAGTATGTCTGCATGCCGGAACAAGCCTCACCACCCCATGACCAATGTTTCTACTGGTCGTCGTACCGCGACAACTTCTCCTGTCGCGATTCTCTCCGCCGACACGTCGATCCGGATTCTTCACCGCTGAATCCAGCCTCGGGACACCTCACCTACGGCCCCCCCAAACCACCCTTCTTCCCCATGGAGAAGAAGGGCGACGGCTGAGGGGCTTTCGTCGTACTCGCTCATGGCGATTGCACCCGCTCAAGCATAAGCCTCGGTTTACGCAACACGATGCGGCAGTCTCCACAGGTGATCATTTTCACGGTTGGGGCAGGCAGAATCAGTGC
>JALQWE010000045.1:7364-14242 GCA_023258825.1 Planctomycetaceae bacterium
GGCAGGGCGTTTGTCAGCGTGAATTCAGAGCCATGGTGACCGTTTTCAGCTCGGTGTAATTTGCCAGGCCCGCCTCTCCAAGCTCTCGACCAATCCCACTCATCTTGAATCCGCCAAACGGTGCTGCGGCGTCAAAGACGTCATAGCAGTTGACCCAGACTGTACCGGCACGGAGGTCGCGAGACAGAACGTGTGCTTTGGACACATCTCGCGTCCAGACAGCCGCTGCCAATCCATAGGCGGTATTATTGGCCCGTCGACTGACCTCATTCAGATCACTGAACTTCAGGATGCTCATGACTGGCCCGAAGATCTCCTCCCTGGCGATGTCCATCTCGTCTGTCACATCGGTGAACACCGTTGGTTCAACGAAGTACCCACGGTCGCCAACACGGCGTCCTCCGGCCACACATTCCGCCCCCTGCGCCCGTCCGCGGTCAATGTAACGCAGAATCCGATCGAACTGCGCCTGATCCACCTGTGGCCCCTGACGTGTGTCCTGATCAAAGGGATTGCCAACCCGGCGATCGCGGATTCGAGCAATCATGCGTTCCACAAACTCATCATGCACTGAGTCCTCCACGAACAGTCGACTTCCCGCACAGCAGCATTGCCCCTGATTGAAAAACAATCCGAATTCAGCACCGGCGACTGCCGCATCAAGATCAGCGTCCGCGAACACAATGTTCGGACTTTTTCCACCCAATTCGAACGTGAGCCGCTTCAGAGTTTCTGCGGCATCCCGCATGATGATCTTCGCAGTCAGACCTTCGCCGGTGAACGCGATTTTGTCTACCTGAGGATGACGCACGAGGGCTGCACCAGCGGTCGGGCCATAACCCGGCACAACGTTGATGACTCCCGGTGGAAACCCGGCTTCCAGTGCCAGTTCGGCCATGCGCAGACAGGTCAACGGCGTCTGCTCAGCTGGCTTCATCACGATCGTATTTCCCGTCGCCAGCGCCGGGCCCCATTTCCACGCCACCATCAGCATGGGAAAGTTCCATGGAATAATCTGCCCGCAAACGCCTATCGGTTCCCGCCGCGTGTAGCAGAAATAATCTCCGCGAATCGGAATCGTGTTGCCATGAATCTTGTCTGCCCAACCCGCGTAGTAGCGGAAGCAGTCGATCACAAGGGGCAGATCAGCCGCTCGGGAATCACTGATCGGCTTGCCATTGTCCAGAGTTTCCAGCGCAGCCAGTTCATCGAAGTTTTTCTCGAGCAGGTCGGCCAGCCGATTCAGCAGTCGTCCTCGGTCACGGGCGTCCATTCTGGACCACGGGCCGGATTCAAACGCCATTCGGGCCGCACGCACGGCGAGATCAACGTCTGCGGCATCACCTTCCGCCACCTCACAAATCACATCCTCGGTGGCCGGATTGACCGTTGAGAAGGTCTTGCCACTGACAGACGGACGAAACTCATCACCGATGAGGATCCCGGTCTGACGAATTTCCGGAGCAGAGAAGGGGGACAATTCCGTGGTGGACATGAACTGACTCCTGTGAAGCTGTAGTGGGACAAGCCGGCCACGCCGGACGGCTGACCAGTCAGTCACCGCCCTCGTGGGCTGAACACCTGGGATTATGCCCCGCCAACGTCCGGAATGCGACTGAGCCCGGCAAAAACGCAAAAGTCCCCAGTGTCGCGCAACACAGGGGACTTGCAGTTTTGGACAACCGTAATCTTTACGTCGAACGTGAAGTGCTTATTCGTCAGCCGTCTCCAGCAGGTGAATTTCGAAAATCAACACTTCGTTGGGACCAATTGCTCCACCGGCTCCACGTGTGCCATAGGCCAGATCACTGGGAATGAACAAACGATAGTGCGAACCGGTCTTCATCAGCTGCAACGCTTCTGTCCAACCCTTGATCACCTGAGTCACACCGAAGGAGACAGGCTCATCGGTGTCAGCTGGAGCCTCACCTTCGTAGGACTGATCAAACACAGTGCCGTTCAGCAGCTTGCCGCGGTAGTGCGTCTTGACCTTGCTTTTGGCCGTCGGGACAGGTCCGTCGCCTTCTTTGACGACCAGATACTGCAGACCAGACTTGGTAACCTTCACGCCCTTCTGAGCCTTATTGCCGTCGAGGAATTTCTGATTTTCAGCCAGCTTGGCAGCATTTTTCTGCTCAGCCAGTTCTTCCATCGCAGCCTGAATTTCTTCCGGCTTCAGGGCGGCCTTTTCACCCTTCAGAGCGGCAGCGATACCCGCAGCGATAATCTGAGGATCCAGGTCCAGACCTTCTCGACTGATATTCATGCCGATGTTGTAGCCGATCCCATAGCTGGCTTTTTCACGGGTGGATTCGAGCTTCAGCGGCCCCTTGGGAGCATCAGCATCTCCGTCCTGGGCAATGGCAACGGGGCAGAGGAGCGCCAGAGCAGTGAATGCACTGGGCAAGGAACGCAGTAGACGAGAGAACATGAGAAATGCTCCTGGGAGGGAGGTGGCCCGGATACTTCAAAAGCAGACTGGCCAGACACAGAACAGCAACCCAGTCACAATTCCGGGTTGTGCAGTCGAAGCATCGGATGGGATTACTCTGAGCAATGCCACTACCTCACGAAGAATCGCCGCAATGAGTCTTCAATATGACGACTTTCCGGCCGCTTGCAATTCGGACAGGCCAGGAAAAACCGGCAACAACCGTGTTTGGTCAAACCGGGAAACAGGCCCCGAATTTGGTATCTCCAACACCACAGGGAGATTTCCCCGGATGGAGGGGATCTGACCGGGATTACCGAGATGCCGGTTCGCGTCTCTTCAATCCCTGCGGCGGGTTGCTACACTTCGCGGCCTGTGCTACGGCATGATGTTGCTGCTCCATGAGCGCTGGACGCCCCGAGTGCGCCCTGCTCGTGCCCAATACCGAATGTCTCCGAAAACGCTGGAAAGTGTCGTTTATGGCCACCTATTTCCCCGAAGTCGATCAGATTTCTTACGAAGGTCCGCAGTCTCGAAATCCGCTGGCATTTCGCTTTTACAATCCTGCAGAGGTCGTTGAAGGACGTACCATGAAGGATTGGTTGCGTTTCGCCGTGTGCTACTGGCACACCTTCCGCGGCGATGGCACAGACCCGTTCGGTTCCCCCACACTGAAGCGTCCCTGGGACGACGGTACCAACTCGGTCGATAACGCATTACGTCGTGTTGACGTGGCCTTCGAATTCATGACAAAACTCGGTGTCCCCTATTACTGCTTCCACGATCGCGACGTTGCACCAGAAGGTGCCTCCCTCCGCGAAAGCAATCGAAATCTGGATGCCGTCGTCAAAAAGCTGAAAGAAGCTCAACAGGCTACCGGCATCAAGCTGCTGTGGGGCACTGCGAACCTGTTTTCCAACCCGCGTTTCATGCACGGTGCAGCCACCAGCCCAAATGCGGATGTGTTCGCCTTTGCCGCAGCACAGGTGAAGAAGGCAATCGAAGTCACAGCAGAACTCGGTGGTGAAAACTACGTGTTCTGGGGTGGCCGTGAAGGCTACATGTGCTCCTACAACACCAACATGAAGCGTGAACTCGATCACCTGGCCAGGTTCATGCACCTCGCCCACGACTATGCAAAGTCCATCGGCTTCAAGGGGCAGTTCCTCTTCGAACCAAAACCCAAAGAACCAACCAAGCATCAGTACGACTTCGACGCAGCCGCCTGCCTGAATTTCATTCGGCAGTACGGGCTGCTCGATGTGGTCAAGCTGAACATCGAAACCAACCACGCCACTCTGGCCGGTCACTCGATGATGCACGAACTCGAATATGCTTCCATCCAGGGTGCCCTCGGAAGTATCGATGCCAATACCGGCGATCTTCTGCTCGGCTGGGACACCGATCAGTTCCCCACAGATATCTACCTGACCACACAGATCATGCTGGTGATCATGAAGCAGGGTGGACTGCAACCAGGCGGAACCAACTTTGACGCGAAAGTTCGCCGCGAAAGCATCGATCCAGTGGACCTTTTCTATGCACATATCGGTGGCATGGACGCATTTGCCCGAGGCTTGAAGATCGCAGCAGCTATTCGTGCAGATGGAGTGCTCGACTCCTTCGTACACGAACGCTACAGCAGCTTTGATGACGGCATCGGTCGTCGTATCGAAACGGGTTCCGCCAGTCTCACCGATCTGGAAACCTATATGCTGGAAAAAGGCGATGCCGCTCCGAACTCCAGCGGTCGTCAGGAAATGCTGGAAAACCTGATCAATCGCTACATCTAAACGCTCCATGCTCCGATGACGTTCCGGATCACCCCAGCCGTTTCATTTCCGGTCTCGGGTCAGGGGCTCCGGTGCGAAGTCCGAAAGATCGTTTTTCAAAGCCCGACTCGCAAAAGTCGGGCTTTTCCATTCCTCCGCCATCCGGACCCATTCCATGCCTACCAATCCCCCCGAAGTCATCACGATTGCCATGATGCGGGAAGTGCTGTCGGTCCCGCTGCTCTGCGATGCTCTTGATGCCGCAGGATTCCCCCGACAGTCGCCACGCCTGCCCCTGCGTCCCCTCACCATACCTCACGTCACACTGATTGGGCGCTGTCGCACCACACTCTGGGCCGACATGGCCCACGCAGATCCTCAACCCTATGAACTGGAACTCAAAGCCGTCGATTCCTGCCAACCTGACGACGTGCTGATTTGCAGCGCTTCCGGGTCAAATCGCTCCGGAATCTGGGGTGAATTGCTGACCACGGCGTCGCGCAATACCGGCTGTGCAGGAGTGATCGTGGATGGAGCAGTCCGTGACCTCGCCAAAATGCGTGCGATGAATTTCCCGGTCTTTGCACGCGGTACCAACCCCTACGACAGTCGGGATCGACAACGAGTGATCGATCTGGATATTCCCGTCGAACTGGATGGCATTCGCTTCTGCCCCGGCGATCTGGTCGCAGCAGACGAAGATGGCATTGTGGTCGTCCCGGCAGCGGTCGAACACCAGGTCGTGAAAGCGGCGTGGATCAAAGCCCATGCAGAGAACGAAGTGCGTGACGCAATCCGTGGAGGAATGTCAGCGACGAAGGCCTTTGAGACTTTCGGAGTTCTTTAAAAGCTGGGAAATGCCAGGGCCATCAAAGGGGATCGGCACCAGCACTCGTTGGTGCTGACCGCAGAAACACATTTTTCGGCTGCAGAGTCCCCTTCTCTGTGACTACGGCCAACCCATAAAGCTGTCGGTAACCCTCATCTGCAAGCGCCACCAGCGTACCTGCTGAAGGAGGCATGGCGTCGATATATTTCGCGCTGTCGATCACCAACGCTCGGCCACAAACAATGTCTCGACAGTCCTGATCTGTACAGCAGTAACGGGGCAGGGGGGCCGTGATCTGCGTGGCCGGAATGACAAAGCTGCCCAGAGTCGATTTTGTCAGTGCCTCCGGAAGTACTGCATTGTCTACTTCAAACTCACCGATCGCCGTTCGTTCCAGCCGACTCATCAGCGCTCCACACCCAAGAAGCCGACCAAGGTCCCGCGCGATGGAACGAATGTAGGTCCCGGAGCCGCAGGTGATCTTCAACTGCAGCAATGGCCACTCCCAGCGCAGCAGGTCGATGCTGTGGACGACCACTTCACGCCCCTCCAGTGTGAACTCCGCTCCACTGCGGGCCAGATCGTAAGCCCGTTGGCCCTGCACATGGATCGCAGAGTATGCCGGGGGGACCTGAGTGACAACGCCGGTCAGTTGTCTCAGTCCGGACGTGATGGCCTCTACATCGGGCAGCACAGAGGGTTGCGGCGATTGAGTGATCTGCCCGGTGCTGTCGTCCGTATCACTGACTTGTCCGAGAGTGAACTCAGCCGTGTAGGTTTTTGTACGTTCCTGCAACAACGTGACCAGGCGAGTGGCATCACCAATGCAGACCAGCAGAACTCCAGTTGCCAGCGGGTCCAGCGTACCTGCATGGCCGGCCTTCAAAGGCTTTACAAGTCGCTGAATCTGATTCACAACATCCCGGGACGTGACACCCTGCGGCTTGTTGACATTGATAACACCGAACATAGCGAAACACTTGGTCCTGACAGCAGATTAAAAAACAAGACAGAGAAAGCCGTCAGATCTTTCACATGGTTGCCGGGCAGGAGCGGATTTGCAGCCTGCCGTTCTCCGACAGCTGCGTGCTTAGACTCCAATGAAAACTCTGGTGGTGCTCCGGCTCCTGTTCGTCGTCAGATTCCACCCCGAACTCATCGCTGCTTCAAGGGCAATCGGAGAAATCCGCGTCGTCAGTAGTCAATTCCCAGATTGCGCTCAATGGAACGCGCCTTGTCGGACATCAGGTATTTTCCGAACCAGGGATCCGGATCCTGCTCACGGTCATACTCCGCGCGGCCCTCATCGCCGACGAAATCCCATTCCCCATTGTCCTCGTCTGCACTTTCTCCATCAAACGGGCGCGGAGTGAACATGCGACCAAAACGCCGGGATGCGGTCTTCGGATGCTCAACAAGACTGCAGCCCGCCAGCAGGAGCAGCAGAACGGCAGGCAGGAGCATTGGCCGTGGTAACATGGTTTTCTCCGGTGAAGGCGGACTTTGAGACAGGGGGCACAGCAAAAATGCCGATTGGGAAAAGACGAAGTCGCTGTGACTGTCCAGACGGGACTGTAATCAGGCAGCGCGAGTTTGTGAGAACAAAACATGACAACGCTGGACATTCTTGTCGTAGCAGCTCATCCGGATGATGCGGAAATCAGCTTAGGCGGTACGATCGCCGCTTCGATCCGGCAGAATCTGCAGGTCGGAGTCCTCGACCTGACTTCCGGAGAGCCCACACCGCACGGTACGCTGAAACGGCGAGCTGAAGAAACAGCGCGGGCCACGGAAGTCCTCGGACTCAGTTGGCGCAGAAACCTTGGTCTTCCCAACCGCAGCCTTC
>JALQWE010000461.1 GCA_023258825.1 Planctomycetaceae bacterium
CCGAAGAGCAGCCACTAACTGTCGCCGTTCCTCAGCACTCAGCTCAAACACTGGCATCCGATGCGCCGGATTGATTTTTTCAGGATTTGACAGCCATTGGTCCAGCCACACAGAACTGCGACGAATGCCGGGATTGCAGAGTGAGGGACCGCCATACTCAGACGCGGACCTGCTCGCAGGTAATGAAGGATGCACAGCGTGGCACGCCGCGCACCCCAGCGTCAGTAACAAACGATCGCCGGCATCAGCATCCTCGACCGCTCCCTCAAACGCCTTCGACGACGCCTCGACCGCCGGTGACTCCGAACGCAGGTAGGACACGATATCCGCCACCTGCTGCTCATTCAGAGAATAGACAGGCATCGCATGGTTCACTCGGCCCCCCATCAGCCGATCACGAAGATCCGAGTCTGAAAGCCAGGTCACTGAACTCCTCAGATCCGGTGCAGCCAACACCGGCAGGTCGCCCACCCCGGTGTGGCAGGCAGCACAACGCAGGGCGTCGACGACAAAGCGGCCTTTTGCGCCCGCGGCACCATGGAATTCAATGTCACTATCAGCGATAGCATGACTCAGGCAATCGGCGGGCAGGGGCTCCAGAGTGAAATCCTCGCCCGACCAGAAGACCTGAAACGCCGGAGTGAAACCCGAATTGCTCGCGTCATCTGATTCATAGTCCACCTCAAATTCCAGATCGCCCCCGGAAAGCGAAACAGGATCACCTGAGAGGAAGGCCTCCTGGCCCTGTCCGGAAAACACCAGCATGCCACCGACCCGAATGACCAGTTTGCCTGAGACCTGTGCGTGAAAACGATGGACACCAGGAGATCGAACCAGCAACTGCCCCTTCCAACGCGCCGAAAAATCCGTCCCCATGCGCACATCCGGGGAACCACTCTCCCAGCTGAATGCCAGTCGCTCATCAACCCTCTGCACGGAGCGATCGCCTGTTCGGAATTCTGCCAGCAGGCCGGGACGAAAGTCCTCGGTATCCTGACCCACAGCACTCATCGCGGGAAAACAGCCCACCACCAACAAACTCGCCAGGAAAGTTCCTGAAAAATGAGGTAACGAGAAAGGGTGTTCCACGATCGTCTCCCACTGACACACTGTTCCGAACCACGAAGTGTCGACAGTATCGCAGCGCAGATTCGCCGTGAAAAGTGAGTGATCTGTTACCCAGCGGGACGATCGATGGCAGCTTTACCGGAGAACAGGCATCGGACTGGCAGGAGAAACAAGCTGCTGGATCGAAAGCGGTCTGGCATCCAGTCTCCATGTTGAAACCGAGGACACAGGCTCCTCGGCTACAAATTCAAACTGGGCGTCAAGGGGCGGATCATAGCCACGCATGACAGGCACCGACAGGGCAGGGCACATTGGCTCGCAACACACCCGAATGTGCGACTCGCCAGCAGGCGAGCATGACAACGCACGATTGTGAAACAACAACCCCAGGGAGACCAGCCGCCTGCTTCCAACCAGGCATCCGTGCCGGTCACTGGAAGCAGGCGGCTGTGACCGCGAACGGTCACCCCGGAGACGAATCGCATCCCTGCTATCGTCAGATTCCGCTAAGCCCGGTAAGGCGCGGCAATTTCCCTGATGAACTCCGATCGAACACGCCACACGCCCTTAAGCTCCGGCAATCCATCCTTGAGTTGCCGAACTCTTCCGAACGATTAAGACGAAATCAGCCTCCGGAGGAAGACAGATCCAACGCCTCGGCTGTGATCTGATCGAACTGCGGACCACTCATGGCAAGAAACGAATCCCACCGTTCCTTGTCCCAGATCTCCGCATGATCACCAACACCAATAATCACCACATCATGACGCAACCCAGCCAAACTGATCAGCCGCTCCGGTATCCGTACCCGCGACTGCTTATCCAGCTGAACTCGCTCGGACTGACCATAAAACAATCTATGAAAATTCCTGACCTCAACCCGGCCGGTAGAAACACTGGCCACCTTCGCCGCAAACGCCTCGAATCCCTGAACCGAATACAGCGACAGACACCCTTCGTTGCCCGGGGCGAGATACAGATCCTCCGAATCGCCCCCCTGAAACCCATCCTTCAACTGCCGCGGGATTGCAAGACGCTGCTTGTCATCCAGAGTCCGGTCAAAGGTGCCAGTGAGAGCCATCGAAAACACTCAAACATGATGGCCGGGAAATCTTCGAGGAGCCACATTGTTCCCCACTTTCCCCCACAAACCACCACTGAAAGCACTTTAATCGAGTTCCCCTCCACGTCAAGTCCTCCTCCAGCCACTCCCCGAAAATCCACCAGTACCCGAAACACAAACCCAACGTGGCAAGCACTTTACAAACAGAAAAAAAATCCAGTCCTCCTCAATCAAGCCTCCAACAGGAGCCACCCACCTTTTGTTTCAACCCCCACACGCTACTCTAAAACGACAGTCATCCCGCGACGCATCTTGAACTCACTGCCCTCATCGGCCTCATCGGTGCCATCCACCCCAACTGACCTCATGGGTGCCATCCACCCGAGATCCATCGTCGCGCCCCATCGGTGCCATCCACCTTAACTGCTCCCCCCGTCATTGCTAAACGGAGCCATCCACCAAAATTTCACTCGGCAGGCACCACGCGAATTGTCGGGACGAAACCCTGAATCACACACCGATTTCCAATCGCAAATCCCCCCGGCCGACAGGACAACACCGCAACCGTCACCTGTCCCACGTTCCCCGTTGCTCTCGGAAAACACAATTACAACTGCCAGTCGCCGAGGGTGGGTGGCTCCTAAATCGCCCGCTCCTAAATCGCCCAAAACCATCGACACCCAAATGCGCCTCCTTGGCCACCCCTCCAGTCACCCGCAGTTTTCCGTCTCCAAGGTGGGTGGCACCGAAGAAGGTCGGCACCGAAGAAGGTCGTTCTTCTGATATCCGCGGGCCGCGGCTATGGCACCTTGACGGAGCGAAAATGCAGGGACACATGTATCCGTTGGAAGGGTCTCGAAAAGCCGGGCGGATTTCACCGTCGCTCTGTGCTACGAGGCCACGGACCGTTTTCTGTCGCGACAAGACTTAACACCCCCCCTGGATTGCCGGAAGCATGAAGTGACTGGTCGCTTGTTTTCAGAAAAAGGTGCTTGACATGGCATTCCGACAAAAACACACTAGCGGGTAACACGAAACAACACACCCACGCAAAAAACCAATATACCCAGGTACATGTATGCCGCGTCTCAAGCGTTCCCGCATTTGTGCTGCCAATGAGATTCAAGTCTTTCACCTGACAAATCGTTGCGTGCGTCGAACATTTCTGTGCGGCATCGACAAGAACACCGGGAAAGACTACTCCCACAGAAAAGGCTGGATCCGACAACGACTGGAGGAGTTGGCGGGCATCTTTGGCCTCGATATTCTGGGCTTCTCAGTCCTCAGCAACCACCTTCACGTCGTCGTCAGAACCCGGCCGGATATTGTGCGTGTCTGGTCTGATAGTGCGGTCGTACGCCGCTGGTGGCAACTGTTTCCCCTGCGACGGACGGAACATCGTCTTCCCGCAGAGATCACGCCCGAAGAAGTCAGCGCCCTCTGCGGGGACTCCACGGCACTTCAACGAAAGCGCGAGCGACTATCCAGCATTTCGTGGTTCATGCGTTGCCTTGCCGAACCCATTGCACGCCGAGGAAATCGTGATGACGACGTCACCGGCAGGTTCTGGGAAGGTCGGTTTCACGCGCAAATCCTACTGGATGAAACAGCAATCACCGCTTGCCT
>JALQWE010000462.1 GCA_023258825.1 Planctomycetaceae bacterium
AACTTCGCCCTCCCCAAAAATCGCATCCGATTCCATCCGTGGCTTCAACAAAAAGGGCACCCACAATCGTGCTCGTGCTCGGAATCGCGATACAAAACCTCGGATTCGCAATAAATCCATCCCGCGATTGTCGATGCTCCCCAGCCCATACCCCCTACCTGGTGACGTCATCCAATGAGTCACCAACGTCCCCTCTCGCCCGTCATTTCTCGACGCATCACAGTGTCCAGCCATCGAACTGACCAGATCCAAAACGATCCGGGTACTGCATTGAAACGGAGGAGCACGAAAAACATCGAACACCTTGCCCCCGAGCCCTACCCTGAATGGCCGCCCCTCGCAAGTCTCCCCCGTAGGACTTCGACGAGACGAAGGCCAGCCGTCGCTGTCCAGTCAACATCTGCTGCGGGCCCCCGTCAAAGCCCCGGCGTCAGTATCGCGTTGTCGCGATGCCACTCGCTGACTGATGAAACCAGCGAATTTGCAATTTCCAGCGATTTTTCCTGAAAGGAATTCCTGTCATCATGTGTGTATTCACGTGACGCGATCACGAAACTTCCCGGAAAACCAGACGGCCCATGCCTCCCGAGACCAGACATAGCCTCATCCAACGATTGCAGGACGGCGGCGACAACGCGGCCTGGGACGAGTTTGCGTCGATTTATCGTCCATTCATTGTGCGCATTGCTCTTCGTAAACAACTGCAAGTTGAAGATGCCGAAGACCTGGCACAGCAGGTGCTTCTGCTGGTTCTGAAGAACATCAGCAAATGGAAGGCTGATCCAGCGCGAGCTCGGTTCAGGACGTGGCTGCAAACGATTGTTCGCAATGCCACGATCAACGCCCTGAGCAGACGCCCGAGGGATCAGGCGTGCGGTGGGACAAATGCTCAGCAACAACTTCATCAACGCCCAAGCCCGGACGACCCACTCTGGTTCGATCGCGAATGGCAGCGTGAAACACTCCGGTGGGCTGCCCAGCAGGTACGTGAGGAATTTGAACCGGCAACCTGGACCGCATTCCGGGACACCGCGATCCTTGAACTGTCCGCCCAGGAAGTCGCGAAAAGAATCGGAAAGTCGGTCGGGGCCGTATACATTGCCAGATCTCGCGTCATGCAGAGGATCAAACAGAAAATCGCAGAGCTGGACGGAGATTCGATCACTCAATGATGTCGCGAGCAAAACTATGAAATTGAAGCAAACTCATTGTGATCCGGACTTCCTGTCTCGATTTCTTCGAGGGGACTTATCCGATGTCGAGATGCGGGATTTTGAAAGACATCTTTCCGTCTGCTCAGCGTGCCGGGCCCGGCTCGATGAAGGCACTGCGTCTGCCGAAGAATGGCACGTACTTCGAGACACCCTGTATGACACTCAGGACTCGCATGAAACATCAGGGTGGGAAGATCTGGCGTCGTTGAAAAGACTGCTTGGGCCTTCGGATGACCCGCAGATGATGGGCCGGATCGGCTCGTATGAGATCATTGGGCTGCTGGGACGCGGCGGCATGGGGGTCGTCTTCAAGGCTTTCGATCCCTCATTGAACCGTTATGTTGCTGTCAAGATGCTGGCTCCGATGCTGACCCCAGGAGTCGTCTTCAAACAACGATTTCTTCGCGAGGCCCAATCCGCTGCCGCCGTTGTCCACGATAACGTGGTTGGTATCCATGCGATTTCGGAGTGGCAAGGCAATCCGTACCTCGTCATGACTTTTGTGCGAGGGCAGTCGCTGCAATCGCGTTTGCTTCAGCGTGGACATCTCAGCCTGAGGGAGGTACTAAGAATCGGACTGCAGATTGCAGCCGGTCTTGATGCCGCCCATGCGCAGGGACTCATTCATCGCGATATCAAGCCGGCAAATATCCTGCTCGAAAATGACGTCGATCGAGTCATGATTACGGATTTCGGCATTGCCAAAGCGATCGACGATCTGCGGTTTACCGGCACAAACACACTGCTCGGCACCCCCGAGTATATGTCTCCGGAGCAGGCTCGTGATGAGGAACTCGATTACCGAACAGATCTGTTCAGTCTTGGATGTGTGATTTATGAATCCAGCACAGGCCGTTCCCCGTTTCGATCCTCCACTCCCTACGGAGCGATACGCAAAGTCATCGACGTCAACCCGCCATCGGTTTGCTCGCTGGTGTCAGAGCTGCCGGAGTGGTTCGCAGAAATCGTTCAGCGACTACTCAGCAAGGATAAGCACACCCGATTCCAATCTGCTGCCGAAGTTGCGGCGTTGCTTAAACAATGCCTGGCACATGTCGAACAACCTCAACTGGTACCATTTCCCAGGTCGTTCTTTCAGACCGGCCGAAAGTCTCGATCAAAAACTCTTTTCAGGAGATTCGCGATGGCAACACTGTGGATAGCATTCCTTTCGGTCACTTCGTGGCTGCTTTTTCTTCAGGTGGGACAAACAGGCTTCCAGGAAAAACCGAGCGATGGATCCGATCAGCAACAGTTGAAAATCGCTCAGAGGCAACCGAATGAACCTGAGCCATCGAACAGGAGGGTTCAGGATGACAGACAGGCAGCGGCGGTCACGACAAAAGCGGGCAGGTTCGTGATCAGAGTGACGAAGACAGATGCGATCGATCAGATGCAGCTGGAGGCGAAAACTTCATCCAATCGCGCAGCCAATCTTCTGCTTGAGCATCTTCAGAATGGTTCAACCCGGAACTCGTCCAGCAACTTTCAGAGCAATGAGCAGTTTTTCGGGGGTAACGGGAACGCCTCAGGTCGCTCCAGTGGTGTCTCAAGAGGATTTTCAAGTGGTTCCAGTTCCACATCAGGCAGTGTTACCACCGGTGGCAACGGCGGCTTCGTTCGTCCCAACATCGCGGTCGCGTTGCAGGTGGATCCCGGCAACACAGGGATCTTCGAGCTGGAAAACATGCAGGCGGCTGATGATGAAGGACAGCCGGTCCTGTGGATGGGGCCCGGCGCGTTCAACTTCTACGACCCCGCGTTCGAAAAAGGACTTGATGGGGAAATCTTGGCCTACTTCCAGGAGGAAAATGACACTGAGTATCTGACGATTTCCGGCAATCTCAAAGTCACTCCGGGTCGACGTATTGAAGTGGTGTTCCCGAACGGCAGGCCGTCGACAAAAAAGAGTGGAGAACACTCATTTGTTCTCAGGGATCTTCAAAACAACGATCAGGGTCTTCACGTCACGCTTTCTCTGCCTCAGTTGACCAAAAAACGCGGGAACCAGTTTGGAAATCCGCAGGCGATGATGAGGGCCGTTCTGGAACAACAGGATGCCTTTGAAGTCCTGATTCTGGACAGCGAAGGGTTGTTGCATGCTCCGGCTGCATCGGGAAGTGCGGGCGGAAGCAGTAGTGCGAGCGGCAGTGGAGGTGGGAATGGCAACATCAACGGATCGTTCGGACAGGAGCCTCAGTCTCAAAACTCACAGACCTTCACCTTTGGCAGACTACCTGACCGCCGCCAGATCAAGTCCGTGATTGTCCGAGCGACCGAGAAGACCGGAAAGCCTCAGTCTTATCCGTTCAAGCTTCAAAAAGTTCCGGTTCCCTACGGCATAAACTAACGCTGGAGATACCGGAACTGCGCTGCAACAGCAGGCTCGGCCCCCGTTCGGGTTGACGACAACCCGGACAGTTCCTGTCACCCGCGAGCGCCGCTCACCGGTGCTCGCTCCAATTCCGCCCTGCCCCATCCTCGTGCTCGTGCTCGTGCTCGTGCTCGTGCTCGTGCTCGTGCTCGTGCTCGTGCTCGGAGT
>JALQWE010000463.1 GCA_023258825.1 Planctomycetaceae bacterium
GGCGGCCGCTCTGTCGTCGGTTCAAACGTCAGGGACCGCTGATCGCGGCCAGTACCTGACAGCACCCCAGTCCGACAGCGGGTCTGGTGGTGTGCGATTTTTACAGTCCTCTGGAAGTGAGTGATGTCAGCAATTGAGACTGCAGATGGCGTAGCTGGTCAGCCTGAGGGACCACACACCTCGAAGAAGGCCGGCAATCTGATCCCGCTGCTGCTGCTGGTGAGCGCGCATCTGCCGTTCGCCATACTGCATTACTATCGCACGTGGAGTCTGGAGCATTACCAGTTCTTCCCGTTTGCGATTGGCATGTTCGTGTGGCTGTTTCACACGCGACGAGCCCCGGAGCTGGAACGGTGGGGCTGGTTATCACTGGCTCTGATTGGACTGGATTTGCTGTGTCTTGTAGCAGCCATCGTGCTGGCATCGCCATGGGTCGCAGTCTCGGGGCTGATGCTGCTGCTGATGGGCTGGACGCTGGCATCTCGTGAGCAGGGCTATAAACAGTCATTGATGTATCTCTCCATTCTGCCGCTGCTGACACTCAGACTGCCGAATGATCTGGACAACACTCTGATTCAATGGCTGCAGGGGCGTACGACGGCATTTGCCAGTGCCATCTGTCACAGAGTCGGGCTGTTGCACTTCAGCGAAGGCAACGTCCTCAGTGTTCCGGGAAAAACCTTCCTGGTGGCAGAGGCCTGTAGTGGTGTGAAGTCACTCTTCACGATCCTGTTTATTGCAGGTCTTGTGATCTGCATGAAACGTCGTTCTGCTGTGCATGGACTGGTGCTGCTGCTCTGTGGCATGGGCGCGGCGGGATTAATGAACGCCGTCCGTGTCCTGGCCGTGATCTTCGTGTGGGACAGATATCAGTTTGATTTGTCGACAGGGATGCTGCACGACGCTATTGGCTATGTCAGCCTGTCGATTGCTGCCGGGCTGCTGATGAGTGGTGATGCGTTTTTTGATCTGCTGACCTCACGTGTTCCGGACTCACCCCGTTCCGGACTGTCCCTGACATACATGAATCCGTTTATTGGATTCTGGAACCGGTGGCTGGCAACGCCCGAAGCAGGTCCGGCCACCGTGTCCGACATGCCATCTTTATCCATGCGAGCTGCGGTTTTCAGTGCCACTGTATTTATCGCGGCCGTGGCGGGACAGATTGCTGACGTGATTCTTCGAAAGATGCTGTGAGTTCTGTCGGCTCGGTTAAATCAGACTGAAGTTCAGGATCCGCATTTGGTGACTGGTCATTGAGGAAAACGCTCGTGTCGGAAAAACAGACTCGTACAGGTTCAGGTAGCTCGAAGAGATCTGACAGCAACGGCGACTCCCGCAATTATCCCAGCGTGGGGCAATTTTTGCGTCTGACCAATCTTGGGCAGTTCGCGTATGCCCTGAATGAAGGCTGGCTGTTTTCACGAAAGCTGATTCTGCTGGCCGCTGGCCTTCCATTTCTGCTGGTGCTGGTCGCCGGAATTGCGGGCTTCCTCTGGGTCCGCCATTCGACACTGGAACCGGTGCTGCTGCGGTATGAAGAAGCCTATAACAATGCGTTGAAATCCGGTGACACCACCGTTCAGGAAACCTGCCTGAAGGCTTTGTGCAACCTGCGTCCCAGTGAGCCGCAGTATCGCCTGCGGCTTGGGAATTTCTATGTGGCCACGGGCCGCACGGAAGAAGGCTATACAGAAATTGCAAGGCTGGCGCCGCCGGACAAAATCGGTTCCTTTGAAGCGCGACTCTGGCTTGTTCGTCAGGCCATGACAGAACAACCGATTCGTCCGATGTCGAATGAGGAAAAGGAAAAGCAGCTGAAGATGGTGCTGGAATCTTCACCGCGAAATACCGAAGCCCATCGGATTCTGGCGTCACTGTATTTTGAAAAGCAGGAGTGGTCGCTGGCGGAATTGCACCTGACGGAAGCTGCCAAAGTTCAACCGGAACTGAATCTTGAAATTGCGCAGCTGAAGCGACAGATGAACCGTCCGGGCGAGGATGCCGAAGCAGCAGCCCTGCGAGCGGTTGCGGAACTCAGCCAACTGCTGGAAAAAGATCGCTCCAATGCGCGGATCCGCATTGCACTCGCCAAAGCGCTGGTTCTCGCCGCCGACTACGATCAGGCCCGCGGCGTTCTGATCTCCGGACTGGAACAATCCAAAGACGATCAGGAACTGAAAGACGCCCTGGCGGACCTGGAATTGATGCTGGTGGAACGCCGTCTGAACGAATCCATCCTGAATCGTGATGGTGTCGTGGCCCCGACCGTCGCCGCAGTCAATATGTCCCCATCCAATGGTCGAGGTATTCAGCTGCTCACGCTGCTGCGAACTCTGGGCGCCGAAATTGAAGCTGAACGCTACAAAGGGGTGACCGAGTTCTGGGTTGAGAAAGTCAAGCAGGCACCGGAAGATCCCGAAGCCCGACTTTTTCTGTGTCAGTTGCAGTTCCTGGCCGGAGAAAACGCAGCCGCGGTGGAAACTCTGAGACCAGTGGCAAAGATCCGTCCGGGAATGCGTATTTCTCTGGGGCGATTGCTGCTGGAAGCCGGCGAAGCGGCTGAAGGTGAGAGTCTGTTGATGACTCTGCTGGAAGAAACCGAAAAAACGCTTCAGGAAAAGCCCAATGACCCGGCGGCCCTGATTGAGCGGTCTGAGGCGTTTCTCCTGCTGAAGCGTCCGGAAGATGTCCGCAGTCTGCTGGCAGACTTTATCGCTCAGCCCTCAGTGGAACCAACCAGCAGTGACGTCATGATCTTTGAATTGAATGGTCGTGCCTCGTTAATGTTGTTTGATCGACTGACCGGTTACTCCGGCACACAATTGGCAAAGGTCCGCGACCGCGATCTGATGGATTTTGGCGATTCAAAACCTGAAGAGATCCTGCCATTGCTTAGTGATGCGGCCATTAGTCAGGGAACGGCCATTTCCGCGATCGAGCGATTGTCCCGGCTGAGCCTTTCGCCACACCCCGCAGCAGCTCAGGCAGAAGAAGCCATCAAACGATTGCGAATGGACGGCCAGTCCGGCATCGTGGCACTGAATCTTCTTGGTATGCATGCCTTGTTTCTGCAGAGTTACGAGAAAGCCATCGTGTGGCTGGAACAGGCTAATGTCCTGGCACGCGGCCGTAATCCGATGGTGCTGAATAATCTTGCCACGGCGATCATCCGAGGACGCCCGAACGAAGGCGATCGCGCGCTGCAGCTTTCCGAGCAGACCCTGGCACTGATTCCGGAAAATCCGGATGCCCTGGCGACTCGGGGAGAAATCAATGTGCGAATGGCTCGCTGGAACGATGCACTGAAGGACCTCACACAGGCGATCCAGGCACGAAATCAGAGTCCGGAGATTCATCGATTGCTCGAAGAAACCTATCGAGCGATGAAAGATGAGAAGATGGCGGACGTGCATCGGCGCAGAGCTGAGGAACTGGAGTCTACTGCAGGCGCAGTGCAGGGCTGAACAAGCCGTGCACTGCGGAAGTGTCGCATCCTCAGGGAGGGCGCAGCTCCTGCTAAGCCGCAAACATGTTGTGACTCAGAGGAAACCGCGTCCTCATACACGATTCGCAACCGGCCGCTAACGCGTCGCCGCTCACAAGTCGCAAATCAGGGTGAACGAGGACCCAGTCCATCCGTGCTCATCTGCGTCCATCCGTGGTTATAAACCCACACCCGGCAACCGCACCGGCTCAGAGGAAAACGCGTCGTCACTACAAATCGCAACCGGCCGCTAACGCGTCGCCGCTC
>JALQWE010000464.1 GCA_023258825.1 Planctomycetaceae bacterium
GTCAGTTTTTCTTCACCGCGAGTCTTTTCGAAATACGGCCCATAGCGGCCGACGCGAACGGAGGCATCGAGGCCATCGATGGAGAGTGTGCAGGCATCGCGGGGATCAATTTCGCCTTCGCGTTTCTTCACCTGCTCATCAAGACCTTCGTTGCCGTTATAGAATTCTCTGAGGTAGGGCAGGCGTTCAGCGGAGCCGGTGGCGATATCATCCAGCGTCTGTTCCATACCGGCGGTGAAGCCCAGATCGACGAGTCTGGGGAAGTGGTTTTCGAGCAGCTTGGTCACGGCCATGGCGGTGAAAGTAGGCACCAGCTGGTTGCCGTTCTTCCGCACATAGCCTCGATCCTGGATGGTGCTGATGATGCTGGCATAGGTACTGGGTCTGCCGATCCCTTCGGACTCGAGCGTGCGCACGAGTGTGGCTTCTGTGTAGCGGGCGGGCGGTTTGGTTTCGTGGGCCACCGCTTCAGCATTCTGCAGTTTGAGGGAATCGTTTTCCTGCATGGGGGGCAGGGTGGAATCCTGATCTTCGATAGCCGCTTCGGGATCATCAGATCCTTCGACGTAGGCCCGGAAGAATCCGGCGAATTCGACAGTTCTGCCTGACGCGCGGAATTCGGCATCATCGACGGTGATGGTCACGGTATCAAAGCGGAGCAGGGCATCGGCCATCTGGGTGGCCATCGTTCGCTTCCAGATCATCTGGTAGAGCTTGAACTCCATGCCTGAAAGGCCGATTTCGTCGCCGGTTTTCATTTCTGTTCCGGCGGGTCGAATGGCTTCGTGGGCTTCCTGAGCTCCTTTGGTTTTGGTGGAGAACTGTCGTGGTTCCGGGCTGAGGTAGTCTCGGCCGTAGAGATCCGTCACGCGACCTCGGGACGCCTTGATGGCTTCGCCGCTGAGGTTCACGCTGTCCGTTCGCATGTAGGTGATGTGGCCTTCTTCATACAGGCGCTGGGCGACCTGCATGGTTTGTCGGGCCGACATGCCGAGTTTTCGGTTAGCTTCCTGCTGGAGTGTGCTGGTGGTGAACGGGGGATAGGGCCGGCGCGACTGCTGTTTCTGTTCGATCGACGTGACGGTCCAGGGACGTTGCTGAATTTTCTGCAGCGTTTCGCGGGCCTGGGCCTCGGAGAGCAGCAGCACATCGCTGCCGGCTTTCAGGCGACCGGTCTGTTCATCGAAGTCACGACCGGACGCGATGCGCCGATTTCCCAGGGTTTGCAGCACGGCTTCGAACGGAGCCCCGGTGCGGGCCTGCAACTTTGCCTTCAGGTCCCAGAAGGTTCCGCTGCGGAACTTCATGCGTTCGATTTCCCGGGCGACGAGAACGCGGACGGCAACACTCTGTACTCGGCCGGCCGACAGACCGCGGGCGATTTTTTTCCAGAGCAGCGGGCTGAGCGTGTATCCGTAAAGGCGGTCCACGACGCGGCGTGTTTCCTGAGCCTGAACGAGATTTTCATCGAGTTGTCGGGTGTTGCGGATCGCCTCCTGAATGGCAGGCTTGGTGATTTCTGAAAAGGTCATGCGGCTGACGGGGACGGCAGGTTTGAGCACCTGCACGAGATGCCAGCCGATGCTTTCGCCTTCGCGGTCTTCGTCAGTTGCCAGGACGAGTTCGCGGACTTTTTTCAGTGAGTCCTTGAGTTCGGCCATGAGTTTCTTTTTGTCGGCGGGAACAACGTAGAGCGGATCGAAATCGCTGTCGACATTGACGCCCAGCGTCGACCACGACTCTTTTTTCAGCGTGGCCGGAATTTCGGCGGCACTGGATGGGAGATCACGGATGTGTCCCATGCTGGCTTTGACAATGTAATCATCTCCGAGAAAGCCGGCGATCTTTTTGGCCTTCGCGGGGGATTCAACAACAACCAGCGCTTTTTTGAGCGGAGCCATGAACGGATAACTTTTGAAAAGGGAGCTCAGCAGGAACGGGAGGTTCGGTTGTCAACGAAGCACGTTGGCTTCGCGGGCCGCCAGAACATCCCTGCCGAAGGCTCATGATCAGAATGGGCCGGTGACGGGATGGAACGGAGCTCGGGAAAACTGGAACGAGTCGTTCCGGTTTCCCTCGCCTAGAAATTCAGGAACATCGGGAAATCCGCTTGGACAACAGGGAACCCGATGACGCCGTGTTGCCGGGGTCGTGTCCCGTATCAACGCGGGGCAAAAAATCCGGGGTGAATTCAGGGACCTGAACGGAAACGAACCCGGAAAACCAGGATTTCCGAACAGATTTTCCCGGAGAAAACGGGCTTGAGGAACCTTTTTCGGGATTCCGGACGCCGCATTTCTTCGACCCTGCACGCGATTGGGAAGGCCAAAAAACGCTGTTTTTACCGAGAAATTCCATGATTTCCGCATCCGGACTGGTTGTCAGACCAGAGACCGGAAACGTGAGCATCTTGCCGCAGAACCAGACAAAGTCAAATCCTGGTTGCCCTTGCCTGAGTATTCACGACAGCTAAAATCCGCGACTTTGCCCGACAGGGGCAACTGGGGAACTGCCGGCAGGCGGCTATTCTCAGGGGAAGAAATCCAGATCGCGATCACCGAGACTGCCAAAGCCGACGGAGAGCTCGTTTCGCGAGATGGGATAGATGATCGTTCGGACTTCTGTCAAGTCAGTCCGACGAGGGTGATCAAAATCCAACGTTCGGCAAGAGTTTCCGCCATGAGTTCACCGTTCACGTTTTTCCGGCGTAACCAGCAGGTCACGATGGTCAGCATTGTGATCCTGTCGATGGTGGCCTTCACCATCAGCGACATGATGACTCAGCAGACCAATCACTTTGTGACGCTGGGTGCGTTGCTGGGGGGGATTGTGCTGGCGTTTGCCGGCATCAGTCGTGGTCGCTGGATTCAGTACGGACTGGGCGGTGCGTTGTGCGGTGGTCTGCTGGGCTGGATTCTTCCCGGCTTTGTGGCGTCGCCCGACGGTTTCTATCAGTCGTCGACACTGGGTGGCTTCGATGATGAGCGAATTCGCAACCTGTACACTCAGCGCAGCATTGCCAACTCCTTCATGGCGCAGGCCTTTGGCAAAGTTTATGGCGCCGGCACCGAACAGTTCGCTCCACAGTTCAGGTACTACCCGACGGTTCAGGATGATGCGATTTTCGGCGAACTGCTGCGTGCTGAGGCGAAGGAACTGCAGATCGTCGTCACAGATAAGATGGTGTCGGACTACATCAATCAGGCCACAGACGGTCGGCTTTCTGCAAAGATGTTTGCAGAGATTCGTACCGGTTTGAATCTGGGTGGTCTGCCAGTTTCTGAGGATCAGCTATTCGATGCCTTCCGGGAAGAGATCGCCGCGCGAATGGCCTACACTCAGCTGGCACCGGGAATGTCCGTGTCCGCTCAGGATCCGGCACTTTACTACGACCTGTTTCGTCGCTCACAGGTGAAACAGCGAATGAACACCATTCGTCTGGATGTGGACGCGTTTCTGGGCGAAGTTGCCGAACCGACCGATGCCGAGATTCAGGCGGCTTTCGCACAGCACTCAAAGAAGTTTCCCGGAATGGATGGTCCGGGATCGATGGGCTTCCGTCAGTTCAATAAGGCCGCGCTGGCCTACCTTGAGCTGGACTACAAGTCGGTCGAATCGACTGTGGCTCAACCGACCGATGCCGAAGTCGAGGCGTTCTACAACGAAAAGAAGGACACTTTCTACCGGAAGCCCGCCGCTCCTGCAGAAACCCCTGCAGAGACTCCAGCGACACCATCCGGCGAAACAACT
>JALQWE010000465.1 GCA_023258825.1 Planctomycetaceae bacterium
GTATTCGTCAAGGCGTGGAGAACATTGTTGAGAAAGACAAATGGACCGAATCCGTGCAAATCTGACCTGTTTCGGTAAATCAGCTTCACAGCCTTCTTTCCTTCGAGTTCATCGGTACCCAGCAGGGTTTGTCCGTTGAGTCCGGGTTCGGGAAGAACGAAAGCAGTTCAATTTGGTTTTCACTGATCAGGAACGCCGGCGTTGTGAGCAATCAGCACCCTGCGGACGACGTTACGGCCGTTGATGCCCGTTGCGCACCGGCAACGCGCCGGCATGTGTGCAACTCTGGGCGGCATGGGAACAGGCCGCCGCGGCGATCGTCGCTGGATCATCCCCCTGCAGCAAGCCTCGCAGCATCGCAGCGGTAAAGGCATCACCCGCACCAATCGTGTCGACAACACAGACAGGAATGCCCGGTTGCTGAACCAGTGTGTCTGAGGTCACCAGTGTGGCTCCGGCAGCGCCACATGTCATCGCGACCATGCGAAAACTGTAACGCGCCCGAAGCTCCTGCAGCAGGGCCTGCGGCGATTGCTGAACAGACAGCCCCGCTGCCTCAGCCACCACCGGCAGCTCCTCGTCACTCAGCTTCAGTACATCCGCGGCCGCCAGCGATTCCCGAATCAGCTCGGCAGAAAAAAATGGCGAACGCAGATTCACGTCCAGCACCCTCAGCACCGGCCGCGCCAGTTCAACCGATAACAGACGTCGCAGAGTCGATCGGGAGCGTTCGTCGCGCTGAGACAACGTGCCAAAACACAAGGCATCAGCAGTCTGCAGAAACTGCAGAGCCGCGTCGGACCACGCAATCACGTCCCAGGCCGATCCGCTGTGAATCTCAAACATCGGCTTGCCGGCAGAATCCAGCGAAACACCAACTGTGCCCGTCGGAAAATCAGGCGTCGTCTGAATCAGGGCGGTTTGCACTCCAGACTGCTGCAGACTGGCGATCGCTGCGGCCCCCCGCGCGTCGCAGCCAACGGCACTCAGGATCGCCACGTCCAGACCCAGCAGCGACGCCTGCCCCGCAAAGTTCGCCGGAGCCCCGCCGAAGGTTTCTCCCGCTGGAAGCAGATCCCAGAGGACTTCCCCGAATGCCAGAATTCGCCACCTCTTCACATTCCGCTCCCGCTGCAAGGCAATTTCACACCGCCGCAATAGTCTACACCGAAAATGACTCCCGGGGAAAACACAGCCGCTGTTTCCAGCATGGTTCGCTACAACCGGAATCGCTCCGTCCCTTCCATGAGATCGGGCCACAGTCCCGGTGGACTTTTTGCGGTTCGGTGAGGATGCTCAATGGAAAAGCCAGCCAATCTGTGATCCCCTTCAGGGATCGCCCGGGATTCACTCCGCCCAAACCTGAGTTCGTTCAGGGCCTGACTCGGTGTACGACGATAACGAACCGGGCTGCCCCCGGATACTCTGGAGACTCGTTGATGACTGCTTATGAAGCCAACAAGAGCGTGCGACTGCTGACCTATGTGTGCTGCCCGAACTCGCGCATTCTCGCAGCCGCCATTCCGTTTCCCGCCGATGGACTTGCCACCGGACAGTTGATGCTCGAATCCGTCCATTTGACAGAATCCGGCTCCATCACGCAGTACTGGGAAAACATGCTGCAATCCGGCTCGGGGTTTCATCTGCCCGTCCGGATCTCCCGCGCGGCGGATCATGACACCGAAGACATGATTTTTCAGGCCACTCCTTTTCATAGTCCCACCGGAGATCCGCTGGTTCTCGTAACGCTCTGCTCGCAATTGCTGCAGGACACCACAGGTCCGGACGAAGTCGCTCGCAGCCGCGCTGTTCTGAACACTGCCGTCGATGCCATTGTGACCATCGATTCCGAAGGTCTGATCGTGTCGCTGAATCCCGCGACAGTGCGCATGTTCGGCTACACGGAGCAGGAACTGATTGGCAGAAACGTATCACTGCTGATGCCGGAACCCTTCCGGTCGGAACACGATCAGTACATCCATCGATACCTTGATCACGGGATCCCGCGGATCATCGGTGTCGGTCGGCAGATCGTCGCCCGAAGTAAAGATGGGAATGATTTCCCCGTGCACCTCGCCATCAGCGAATTCTCTGTCGGTACCAGTCGTTTCTTCACCGGCATCGTACGTGACCTCACAGATCTGGATCATGTCCAGAAACAGTTGCTGCAGTCAGAACGACTGGCCGCCATCGGTCAGATGGTGACCGGCCTTGCCCACGAAAGCCGCAATGCTCTGCAACGCGCTCAGGCCTGCCTCGATATGCTGACTCTCGACCTTCAGGATCAGCTGGAGCAACTGGATCTGGCCAGGCGGGCCAAAACTGCTCTGCAGGACCTGCATCGACTGTATGAAGAAGTCCGTAGCTACGCCGCTCCGATCCACCTCGAATTTCGTGAACACGATCTGAGCACCACCTGGCGCAAGGAATGGGAAAACCTGACCAGCATGCGCCGCGATCGCCACTTCGTTCTGACCGAAGACGTACAGTGCGCGTCCTGTCGCTGTGAAGTGGATATTCATCGGCTCGAACAGGTCTTTCGCAACATTCTGGAGAACGCTCTCGTCGCCTGCGGTGATCGCGGCACCATTCACATTCGATGCGAAGCGGACAGTCTCGATGGGCATCCCGCCGTAAAACTGTCCGTCTGCGACGATGGTCCGGGAATGCCGCCGGAAGTCTCCAGCCGCATCTTCGAACCCTTCTTCACCACTCGCCAGAAAGGAACGGGGCTCGGCATGGCCATCGTGCATCGCATCATTTCGGCACATGGCGGAACCATCTCTGCCGGCACGGGAGCCCTCGGTGGCGCGGAAATCTGCCTGACGCTGCCGGTTCAGGCGGTTCACAAACGCTGAGTCCTTCCGTATCAGCAGAACGTGTCAGGAGAACGCTCTTCGGCGGCCGGGGCCATGCGGCTCAAGGGTTTCACGTCCTGCCAGGCCTCTGCTGACACACCCCGGCGTCTTTGCGATATGGCTCTCCCGGATTTTGTCACAGAAGGTATGCCTTTCGCAGTTGGCGGGAACCACCGTATTTCATCCCGTCGATGGACCATTCGAATCGGCAATGCTTCACATTCGCACATGGGCGTGCGAATGTGCACACTTTCGGCGTTTCGGCCACGGTCGTCCCGGACCGGAACCGGTGCCAGACCAGATCAGATATTCCCCCGGCGAATTTGTTCAGGGGCCCAATCGCCCTACAAAATCTCATCTCGTGCCTCCGCTGGAAATTGTATCTACGGAGTGTCGTGTTTTTCGGAGACCTGCATGTCAACGTCGCATTCGATCAATCTGCTGATTGTCGAAGATGATCCGGATTTTCGTGAAACCTGTGCTCGCTGGATGACACGCAAAGGGCACACCGTGGCGTCTGCGGCCAATGGCAGTGAAGCGCTGGAGCTCTGTGATCGACGATCCTTTGACGTCGCCATTGTGGACATGAATATGCCGGGATTGACCGGTCTGGAAGTGCTCGAGCGGATGAAGACCGCGCAGATCGAGACCGAGGTCATCATTCTCACCGGGCAGGGAACGATCGAGAGTGCCGTCAATGCCATGAAACTGGGGGCCTGCGACTATCTCACCAAGCCGTTCCCGATGGATGAGCTTGAACAGCGCTGTCTGATGGCGTGGGATCGCAGTCGACTGCAGCGGGAAAATCGGCAACTGCGTGCCATCATTGAACGCTCGCATCCCCCTGTTCGGATCATTGGCGAGTCACCGCGGATGCGCGAGGTGTTT
>JALQWE010000466.1 GCA_023258825.1 Planctomycetaceae bacterium
GCATTATCGCACCGGTTATCCGCGCATCGGAGCACCGCAGCACAAGCGGATTCAGGAGCTGGCTGAGATGGTGGGGCTGGGGCAGCGTCTGGACCACAGGCCATTCCAGTTATCCGGTGGACAGCAGCAGCGAGTGGCCATTGCCCGGGCTCTGGTGAACGATCCGGAGATTATTCTGGCGGATGAGCCCACCGGGAATCTGGATTCAAAAACGGAGCAGGAGATTATGGAAATGCTGCTGCGACTGAATCGGGAAGGGCGTACGATCATCATGGTGACTCATGAACCATCGGTCGCCCGCCTTGCCAAGCGTCAGATCTACATGAAGGACGGACTGATTGCCGGTGAAGGAATTTTTCCGGGCTGAGCAGCGTGAGATCGGTGTTGAGCTGCGTTTCATTGCTGTGATTTTTTGACTGCGGATACCATGCCAAATCTCTTTCGAACCGCCCAACTTGCTCTGAAAAGTCTGATGCTGCACAAGTTGCGGTCAGGATTGACGATGCTGGGGATCGTGTTCGGGGTGTTTTCGGTGATTGCGATGCTGGCGATCGGTGAAGGAGCCAGTCAGCAGGCGCAGCAGCAGGTGCTGGCTCTGGGTGCCACCAATATCATCGTGCGCAGCGTGAAGCCGCCTCGGGAAAATGCGAGTCAGCAGAATCAGAACAGCTTTGTGCTGCGCTATGGTCTGAAACGTGTCGACTATGATTTGCTGTCGAAGACGATCCCCACTGTCCTGCAGGCCGTGCCCATTCGGGAACTGATGAAGGCCTGCCGCTATCTGCATCGTGAAATGAACTGTCGGGTTGTGGGATGCAGCCCTGAATATCTGGATATGAATCATCTGGACCTTGCCCAGGGGCGGTTCATTTCGGACAAGGACCGTCGCGAGAAGACTAATGTCTGTGTGCTGGCTTCGGGAACGGCGGATGAGTTGTTTCAGTATGAAGATCCGCTGGGGCAGTCGGTGAAGATTGCGGATCGTCGTTATACGGTTGTCGGAGTGACCAAGGCGCGTGAGGCGAGTGCGGCCATTGGCGGCAGTATGTCGGGGCAGGAGTACAACCAGGACATCTACATTCCGCTGGAGACGATGCGGGTGCGGATGGGAGACCTGGACATCGATCGTCGGCAGGGATCGTTCAGTGCGGAAGAGGTGGAGCTGAATCAGATCACGCTGCGAATCACGGATGTGGACCAGGTGATGCCAACGGCGGGAGTGATTCGTGAGAGCCTGCAGCAGCATCATCGCACCGCGAATGATTACTCTGTGGTTGTGCCTCAGGAGCTGCTGAAACAGGCGGCGCAGATACGAGTGATCTTCAACGTGGTTCTGGGATCCATTGCGGCCATCAGTCTGATCGTCGGTGGGATCGGCATTATGAACATCATGCTGGCCACCGTGACCGAAAGAACCAGGGAAATCGGTATCCGGCGGGCTCTGGGAGCCAAGCAGCATGACATTACCATGCAGTTTCTGACGGAAACAATTGTGCTGGCCGGCAGCGGTGGTTTGATTGGAGTGCTGCTGGGGCTGTCGACGCCGATGGTGTTTGACGGTCTGAAGGTGGTGGCAGAAAAGTTCTTCTTCGATGGTGGTGGTGCGTCCGAGTTCAGTGAGATGTTCGCCAATCTGAATCCGAAGATTGTCCCCAGCAGTCTGCCACTGGCCTTTGGCATTTCGGTGGGGATTGGAGTGATCTTTGGGTTGTATCCCGCGCGGTCCGCTGCACGACTGGATCCGATCGAAGCCCTGCGTCACGAGTAGCGGTCCGTTGCGTACGACGCCGTGGGCGGTTGACGGCATGTCCGGTGCCGCCCCGGCCGTTGTCTGGCAGCAATGGTGAGAAGATGGTCATGGTGGCGTGGCGGTGTCTGGAGCCGTCTTAGCCAAGGCGGCCGAATTGCTGGTCCAGCGTATGGCGGCTGAGCGTGAGTGCTGTGGGGCGCCCGTGGGGGCAGTGATGAGCGTCGTTGACCAGATGGCGCTGGCGGAGTAGTTCGCGCATTTCTTCCTGGGTCAGACGCTGACCGGACTTGATGGCGGCTCGGCAGGCCATGGTGTGCAGCATGTGATCCAGCAGATCCCGGCGGCTCATTTTTCCGTCGGTTTGCAGCAGTTGTTCGGCGAAGTCCCGCACTATGCGACCGATGCCTCCGCGTGGAATGAGTGCGGGATAGGAATTGATGAGAATAGTGGTGCCGCCGAAGTCCTGCAGGTCGAAGCCCATTTCGGTGAACAGTTCTGTGGAATCGAGAATGGCTGCGGCTTCCACGGCGGTGCATTCGATGGTTTCGGGGATCAGTAGCCGCTGAGATTCGACGCCGCCAGCCAGGATGCGGTTGCGGAGATGTTCGTACATGATGCGTTCGTGCAGGGCGTGCTGATCGATGATTTCCAGGCCGGCGTCGCTGGCGACTACAAGGTAGCAGTCGTGAATCTGGAAGGCTCGGAATTCGTCGGTGACGATTTCCGGCGAGGCCACGAAGGTGGTTGAGGCGGTGGCTGCGGTCAGAGTACTGCTGGTGGTGATTTCGAGTTGTTCGGCCGATTGTGTGATGGTGTGTGAGCCCGGAGGGGTGTCGGCAGGCGGCAGCGCCGTCTGATCGGCGAGTTGCATACCGCTGTCATCGTCGCCGTGGAGCTGGGGTGTGGTGTTGTGGTGTGACGTGGAGAGGGCAGGGCGTGTGGGCGGCTGCACGGACAGTGCGGCGATGACCTGAGGATTGTGGAAGACGGCGCGATCATTGAAGGCAGATCGAGCGAATTCTCCGACGCGTGGTGGTTGTCCGATGCTGGCGCCTTCTCCGCGGAATTCCAGCTGCCGTGCTGGTCGCGCAAGCGACTGGGGTTTGTCGAAACGGAGTTCGGTGGGGGTTGCGGAGTGCGTGTTGTCTTCGGGGAGATCGAGTCCGGCGCGGATTTCGAGTGACAGGAAGCGATCGCGAATCATTTTCAGCAGCTGTCGATAGAGGCCCTGGCTGTCCTGAAAGCGGACCTCACTTTTGTTGGGATGGACGTTGACGTCGACGAGTGCGGGTGGGATTTCGAGGAATAGAAAGCTGACGGGGTGCCGTCCAACCATCAACAGGCCTCGGTAGGCTTCTGACAGCGCGTGCTGCAGGCTGCGATCCTGGATCCAGCGACCGTTCAGGAAGAGAAACTGATCTTTGCGTGTTGAGCGGCTGAGTGATGGCGTTCCGACATTGCCCCAGAGCCGAATCGTTCCCTGAGGGACGAGGGGAACTTCGGAGGAGACCGGGATCAGATGATCGGCCACTTCGGCACCGAAGAATCGGCGAATGCGTTCCTGAGGATCGTGGGTGCCCGGGAGTTCGTAGACGAGTTTTTCGTTGTGGCGGAGGATGAGATGCAGGCGCGGGTTGGCCAGCGCGATGCGTGAGAACTGTTCGACGATGTGACTGAATTCTGTGGGTGCTTTTTTCAGAAATCGGCGGCGTGCAGGAGTGTTGTAAAAGAGGTTATGCACTTCCATCACGGTGCCGGCGGCACAGCCACAGTCACGATTGACAACAATCTGGCCGCCGTGGCTTTCCAGTTCGCGGCCGACGGCACAGTCTTCGGGGCGAGTCCGAATGCGGAAGCGCGAGACGGATGCGATGGAGGCGAGGGCTTCGCCGCGAAACCCCATCGAGCCCACGCCCTCGAGTTCGTGCAGATCGCGGATCTTGCTGGTGGCGTGGCGCTTGAGCGCCACGGACAGTTCGTCGCTGGGAATGCCC
>JALQWE010000467.1 GCA_023258825.1 Planctomycetaceae bacterium
TCAGCAGTTCCACGCACTGTGCCGAGAACGCAGACGCTCGCAATTGTCCCAGCAGAATCAAACACTGCTCAATCCCCTGCCAGTCCGGGGACTCGGGCTTCAGACTGTCCGCACACAGGCCAATGATCTGATCTTTGAGTTCCGTTTTTTCCATGGCGACGAATCGCAATTGCTGTCGCGCCACGTTGCGTACCTGAATGTGAATGTCACTCAGCTGCTGATGCAGCCAGGTGACTCTCTGAGCGTCCGGAAACTGTCGCATCACCCGAGCGGCTGTCATTCGCACGACCGCATCGTTGTGCCTGCGTCCGTTGTCCAGCAATGGCTGTAACAACTGTGAATTCTGGCGATACACCACCTGCCATGCCGCAGACGCGACTGCGTCTTCAGGGTCGCTGCACAACTGAACCGCTGTTTCCAGGCCCTTCGGGTCCTGGCTGTCCAGAAATGCCACGCCGATCAATCGCTCGGTCTCACTTCTCTGCAGTAATCCGGCCGCCTGAGCAGTAGACTCGGCTGGATTCAGACGCGCGGATGCCGCAGCTGCAGACATGCGTTTGAGATAGTCCATCGTGCTGTCAGTCGCCATCTTCTGCAATTGTGCAGCAGACTCCGTGTCGTTCAAAGCCGCCAGACCTTCACACGCCAGTCGCACGGCTGTTGCGGATTCCGGCAATGAGGCGATCCGTTTTCTCCAGAGCTCCCTGGCCGGGGCATACTTCCATGAAGCCAATGCAGATTCCAGAATGACGCGTTCCGTGTCCGCAGCCGTCGCCGTGTAGGTGAGCAGTTCGGGAGCGAGCGTTTTCAGGTCTCCAGCGGCGATCGCCAATGCACAGGCCGCACGGACTCGCGCGCTGCGAGTCGTGGTCAGGACCGTCTTCAATACGCTTTCAGCCGATGAAATATCGCTCAGCTTTTCCCGCGCGAATCGATACAACTGCAGCGCAGCAACCTCGATCACCTCTGGGTCCGTCGACTCGCTCAGGACCCGAACACACATCGGAACGTAGTCCGGCCCCAGTTCGTAAATCCGAATCGGGTCGGAAATAAACGGCTCGTAGTTCATCCGATGCGGCAATTTGCGAAAGCGGACAATGTCAGGAATCTGGATCGGTCCCTGAAAGAACCCTGCTGGTGAGAAGTCCTGTGTCGGTCCGGCGAGGTCACTGAGTACCTGATCGTCGTCCTGCGCACGAACTTCCCTGGACAGGCCACAGGGCCCCAGCAAGGCCAGAAGAATCGCCAGAGTAGGAAAAACGGCTTTCGCCATAAGACTGATTCTTTCCACTGGAAACACGGACATATCACCCTTTGAGTATCCGAAGCGTCTTCATGACCAATCGATGAACACACGACTGGTATGTTTCATTTGTCAGCAGGCTACCAGTTCTTCCCCAGGTTCAGGGGCTGATCCTTAGTTTCCCCAAAATCCAGCCGTATGTCATGCGAATCGCGTTCTTTTTCAGAGCGATTTCTGCAGAGTTTGGCGGGATGTCGTCCGGGGTCGCCCAGAGTCAGCACTCCCAAACGCTGTTGATGGCTTCACTTCGCGGCAGACAGGCCCCGGATCTGGGTTACGGTCACCAGACAGTTGCATCGGTCGCCGCCTGGCCCGAGACACCATTTGAAGACGCTTCGGCAAAAGCGAGACACCTGTGCGGAGCCTGCCTCATCTGTGGCGAGCGTCTGAGTGACGTGCATGGGAACTTCGCTGTTCTGGCTTTTGGATGCCCGTTTGGTACGGGTCAGGTGGGAAAACTTCTGAATTTTCCGGATTTCCACAGCATTTTCTGTGTCGCTGCCAGAAGTTTGTAGGTAGATCAATTGATCACCTACAATAGCACTAAAAATGAAACCGCACTGTTGTGGTTTATCCGATCACCCATCTGGTAGTTTGACGATGAGTCGGCTTGGTATTCGCGCCACAAATGATTTTGCCTTCCTGAAATCGTTCGGATCACCGGGCAACACTCGGGCTTTAACAAGCCTCCTCAATGCCATTCTGCAGCTTCCCGTGCCGATCGTCGAGGTAACGCTGCAGAACCCCTTCAACCTGCAGGAGTTTGAGGACGACAAGCTTTCCGTGCTCGATATCCGGGCAGTAGACCAGCACGGAGCGATTTATGACATCGAAATGCAGATGTCGAATCACCGGGGCCTCGTTCATCGCCTCGTCTTCTATGGCTGCGAAATCTACGCGGACCAGATGCGGGCCGGGGATGATTACCAACAGCTGAAACCCGTTTATGCCATTTGCCTGCTTGAAGGTCGGCTCTGGGACGATTCCACCCGGATGCACCACGCTTTTCGGCTAATCGATTCCGACACCGGACGGTGTCTGACCGGTACACTGGAAGTTCACACTCTGGAAATGGGATGGTATAATTTGCGGGAGCCGGAGCTCGCGACAGCCAGTGGGCTGGAGCGGTGGGTGTACTGGCTGCTGCACGCCCATGAGTACGAGGCCGCGGCGCTCAAACAGTTGTTCCCCGATCCGGCATTTGTGCAGGCCACCGAGGCTCTGGAACGCATTGCGGAAATCACAGAGGACAAGACCATGTATGACCGTCGTGAAAAAGCAATTCGAGATCAGAAGTGGATTCTATCGTCCACGAGGGAGGAAGGCTGGGAAAAAGGGCTCGCCGAGGGCCGAGCAGAGGGACTGGCAGAGGGGCGATTGGAGGGGAGAGTAGAAGGAAGACAAGAAGGAAGAGAAGAGGGGAGACAAGAGGGAATCGCGCGGGGATTGCTGGAAGGCCGAACGCAAGGTCGCCTTGAGGGCGAGATTAGCCTGATTCAGTCGCTGCAGCGAATTGCAGGCGTACCTGTCAGTACTGGTTTCAGCTTGCAGGGATGTTCCCTTGAACAGTTGCAGGCGATGTCCGCACAATTGCAGTCCCAGTTGCAGAATCGTCTCCGCACCACTCCCGACTCTCTCAATTGAAGCGAATCCATCCTGACCCCAAAGTTGCCGTTCAATGCCGTCGGCACTTGTCGCAACAAAAAGACACGGCCTTGGTGCCGAACGTGGTCGCCAGTGGTACGGATCGCTGTTTTGCTGCAACTATGCCCCCTGTTTAACTGGGGCTCGCGCACCACTCTCCTGTCGAAGCGACAGTCTCGCCTCAAAGACCGCTCCGCTCTGCCCTGAACCGAATGTGACCTTTTGAAGATCCGTAACTCCAGTGTGTACTCGCTGAGGATCGCAGTTCCAATCACAACCATCGATCCGTCAACACTCGTGATGATTCACCCCGACGATCAGCCTTGCACTCGTTTCTTTGCTCTCTCGTGAAGCTCAACCGGAACAGTTTTCAACAACTTATCAATCACCCCGTCCGGCGTGACGCCCTGGCTGGCCGCGGCGAAATTCGTCATGATCCGGTGTCGCAACACCGGACGGGCCACCGCCTTGACATCGTCAGTCGTCACATGGAAACGTCCCTGCAGCAAAGCATAGGCGCGCGCTCCCAGAATCAGGAACTGACCGGCACGCGGTCCAGCTCCCCACGATACCAGCTCTTTGACAAACCCCGGCGCCTCACTCTCACCAGGTCGAGTTGCACGCACCAGGTCCCGAGCATAGACGTAGATGTACTCCGCACAGGGCACCCGGCGAACAACTTCCTGCAGTGCCTGGATTTGACGTCCTGTCAGAATCGGCGTGAGCTCTGGTTTTTCGTTCCCCGTTGTCTGCTTCAGAATTCGCAACTCTTCCGCGGCATTGGGATAACGTA
>JALQWE010000468.1 GCA_023258825.1 Planctomycetaceae bacterium
CCGATGCAAGAAAAGAATGGGACGAGTCTCCCGAGAAAAAGTCTTTTGATCATCTCGTGACGCTGTTTCGCGAGCGGGGGCATTCCCTGGTGGAAGCCCGAGTGGACTATGAGCGGCGATTTCAGCTGGTCGATGGTCTCGATTACATGATCTGGCGACGGAGAATGCGGACCGAAAAGGATCCCTGCATGCCAAAATCCGTCAAGCCGTCGTCCCCTTCCGCGGACACCCCTGCCGGGGAAGCCGCGAAGAAGGATGTCTCACGCTGATTTCCGTTCAGGCTGCATGCTGGCCGATGGTCGGGGGATTCCTGACCGCGGCCGCATCTCCTGATAGGTTTAGACACTCTGAGGACCATTGGTTGCTGAAGGTTGAGCCATGGTTGATGCCTTTATTCTTGTGATGCTGGTGTTTCTCTGGTTCTGGGATTATCCAGTCGACCATCCGGTTCGGCGGCTGATTCATGTCCCGAGCCTGCCGCTGGCATGGCTCGGACTCTGGCACAGCTGGGCCATGTTTGCCCCCGAGCCCATTCATGTGAACCGCCGTTTGCACGCCGTACTCACCCTGACTGATGGCAGCCAGCAGGTCTGGTGTCCCCTTGCACCTCACCTGTCCACCAGACTTCAGAACACGCTGTACGCCCGCAGTTTCAAGTTTGAATCGTCGCTGTTCGGAGCGGGCATGCAGCCGGCCTGGCAGTCTCTGTGTGAATTCCTCGTGCGACAGGCTGGCTCCAGCGGTCACCATGTCCGCGAAGTCGCACTGATACGGGAGTCAAGACGGGTGAATTCCTGGGAGTGCCCGTCGGTTTACTCTGATCCCGTGAGGGAAACCTTCTTTCGCTTTTCTCCCTCAACGCCCACAGCGGAGTTGCCCTGCTGAGGTCGGAGGGGAGCGGAGCCAGTCAGCTGATGCCCGTGTTGGTGGAAATCTGGGTGCAGAGAATTTCCGTGTGGCCTCTTCACGCCGGTTTCACACAGATGAACCGGGCACGAAACATCCTGAGAGGTTTATAGACTCCGTGCCATCGGCAATGGCGTTCAGGCAACGCATTCAGACGGTGGCTGGTACAGGTGGCTCGCCAGCGTTTCATTCAGAGAATGGCACCCGCTGGCCCGGGGGGCCAGTTTGTTTTTGTTAAGCGGTGCAGGGTGGGGGGAAACTCATGAGTCTTGAGCAGCTCAGCCACGCATGGCAAGTCTTCTTTCACGAGCCATGTTCCACAGCCCCGCTGGTGCTGTTTCGGATCCTCGTGGGTGTTGTGCTGTTGATGAATGCCCTGCTGCTGGCCCCACTTGTGGACGATTACTACTCCGCTGATGGGCTCTGGCCAGGCGCCGTCTGGCGACAACAGTCAGAACGCCGATCGCTGTGTTTGCTGAGGTGGCTGCCCGATTCCACCGGCCTGTTTCGCTGGTTTCTGGCGGTGCATCTGTTGGCCAGTGTGTGTTTTCTCGTGGGCTTTCAGTTCAGGTTTTCGGCACTGGTGGTGTTTGTGACACTGGTGTCAATTCACCATCGCAATGCCAGCATTCTGTCCAGTGGTGATTCCCTTCTGCGGTTACTCGTATTCTTCTGCTGTTTCAGCGACGCGGCTGGTGGTCTTTCAATTGATCACTGGTTGGGGGGCCATGCCTTGACGGAGTTTCGCCAGACGGATCCCTGGGCACTTCGGCTGATGCAGATTCAGGTCAGTATTGTCTATCTGCGCACCGTGTACTGGAAGCTCTGTGGCGCCAGCTGGAGAAATGGCACAGCAGCATGGTATCCGCTTTGGGTTGATGCCTATGTTCGCTTTCGTCCACCGCGCGTGCTGCTGAAACCGGCGCTGATCCGTCTGGCCACCTGGGGAACGCTGGTTGAGGAGCTGCTGCTGGGCGCGGGACTCTGGGTGACCGAGCTGCGTTATCCTTTGCTGATCACAGGAGTGCTGCTGCATGTGCTGTTTGACGTGGTCCTGAATCTGCAGCTCTTCAGCTGGATCATGGTTTGCAGCTTACTGCTGTTCATCTGGCCGCAGGATTCAGAATGGCTGCTGCGTCAGGGGTGGTTATGGATCAGCGGGTAGGCCCGGCGGTGTGAGGCAGTGTGGCGATGATCCTCCGAGCGGATTCTGCGGGGCAAAAAAAGGCGTGTCCGCAGTGGGACACGCCGAGTTGTTGATTTGGATGTTCGCGGGGCTGATGAATCAGCGAGTCGCCGGGGCTTCCGCGGTGTCAGATTCAACACCGGATGCAGCTTCGACGCGGCCACGTGATTCCCCGGTGAGGAAATTGTCGACGCGGGCCTGCTGCTGCAGTTTTTCGAAGGTTTCACCGACCATACGCTGCACTTCGCGCTCGGTCAGGTCGGCATGCAGTTGGGCTTCCACATCGGCGATGTTGTGATCGACAGGCTCGGTGAAGCCTTCGAACTTCAGGATGGCGTACTGGCTGGGGCCCACTTGCAGCACCCCGGACAGCTCGCCGACATCCTTCATGGCGAAGGCGGCCTTGCGGAGATTTTCGTGAGCGCCTGAATTCTTTCGGATTGGAGGAATCACGCCACCGAGAGCCCGGCTGTTGGGTTCCATGGAGTAATCGCGAGCGAGGCTTTCGAAGTCATCCGGGGAGTTTTTGGCTTTTTCCCAGATTTCTGTGGCGCGACGGATATTGTCGAGGACGATCATGCGGGCCTTGGCGCGAGGACCGTAGTTGTCTTCGTAGGCCAGTTCGATCATTTCGCGAGTAATTTCGACATCGCGTCCCGCCAGTTTTCGGAGCGCCAGCATCGGCCAGATCACGTCACGGCGGTACTGGGCGGGGGTGAGATTTCGTTCGGCTTGCAGCATCTTGTACCACTGGTCGAGCGCGAGGCCGAACTTCTTGGAGATCTCGACGATTTCCTGATCGACTTCCGCTTCAGAAACGGTGAGCCCGCGTCGAGCACACTCCTGTTGAATGATCATGCGATTGATCATGTTTTCGAGCACGTCTTTGCCATGCCGTTCGACGCATTCCTGAGCCAGCGCTTCGTAGGTGATGGAATCGCCGTTGACGCGTGCGTAGGCCTTGCGGAAGGCGTCGCTGCCGGCAGAGGCCACTGGGGGCTGGCCTTTTTGTTCGGCCGCATGGCTGCTCTGAGCCCGCCAGACCTGCATGGTGATGCCACCGGCGATCAGGATCAGGACCGTTCCACCGAACACCAATCCAGTGCGTCGGGTTCGAGTTGCAGGGCCTGAGTTGGTGATGTCGTCCATGACAATGCTCCAGAAAGCTGAGGAATGGGGCACAGGTAACTGTCCGGCGACGTTCGATCCACAGAACGCTCGCTGTGTAGCGGCAGGAGTTGCCGGGGCGATGCGAATCGCCCGCCGGATGCGGTGGTTTTATATGGCCATTTTCGAAAAAACGTCAAGTTCGCTTTTCGTGGCTTTGGGACGGCGGGTGGTGTTTGAGAAACCAGCAAAATCTGCTACAATTCTGACTTCCAGGTCATTGTTCGTAATCTCTTTGCTGGTAAAGGTTTACGAAGATCTGATTGGGTAGGCGTCCGGTGGTCGAGGCGGGATTGATCCCGTATTGACTCGGCCGGGCTCAAAAATCTGCCAACTGTTCGCTGGAAATGTCTGCTGATCGAAGGCTGTCGGACAGAATGTTCTGATTCTGTCGGCGCAAGCCATGTCGATTGGGGGCACGTGGACTGTGGTGGTGTGTGGTTGGATTCGGGCTTGTGAGCAGCAGGTCGTC
>JALQWE010000469.1 GCA_023258825.1 Planctomycetaceae bacterium
GTTACAGCAGATTTCACTATCCCTGCAACGTTTAGTCGCCCCTCAAAGGACCGACATGAGAAAATTCCAAGCATCCCGCGTGCGGTGAATTTTTCCATGTGGCGGCCGGAGGCGGCTCGCAACGGGCGATGGCTGAAGATTTTTCCTGGTTTTTTCTCATGTTGTGCAAGGTGTTGGGAGTGCCTTGCTCCCATGCTACAGGCATGAGAAAATTCCGGAACGTTAGTCCTGGAACTTGCGCACAATAACGACCGAGTTAATTCCCAGCATTCCGAAGGAGTTGTTCAGGATGCAGTTCACCGAGCCCATGTCACGGGGCTCGTTCAACACGAGGTTCGGCAGACTGCATCTTGGGTCCAATTCCGTGACGTTGATTGTAGCGTGGGCGACTCCGTCGTCAAACGACGGCAAATTGCCAAGCAGCTCGAGGGCACCAGCGGCGCCCATCGCGTGGCCGATGAAGCTTTTGGTGTTGTTGATGGCCGTCCGTGGGCAGTCGCCGAAGACCTTGCGCAGAGCACTGGCTTCTTCGATATCGCCCTGCTCGGTAGCGGTGGCATGACTGCTGACAATATCGATCTGATCCGGTCGCAGTCCCGCCCGTTTCAGAGCCAGCTGGACACATTCGGCCTGGCGGCCGGAATCGGGCAGAACGAAATCCCGGGCATCCGAGTTCATGGCGTAGCCGATGATTTCGGCGTAGATCTTTGCGCCGCGGCGCCGCGCGTCGTCCAGTCGTTCGACCGTGCAGATCCCGCCACCTTCCGCGACCACAATCCCATTGCGGTGCAGGTCAAACGGACGGCAGGCCAGAGTGGGATCTTCGTGCGACGCCAGGGCTCCCTGAGCCGCAAAGCTGGCAAAAATTCCGAAGGTGTGGATACTCTCTGAGACCCCTCCGGCAATGGCGAGGTCCACTTCCCGCAACTTCAGCATCTGGGCCGCCTGAATGAATCCGGCGTTTCCAGCCGCGCAGGCCGCGCCCAGTGTGAGGTGGGGGCCCGTGATGCCCATGTTCAGAGTCACTTCACCCGCGGGGTTGTTGGCAACCGTCCGCGGATTGTGGTGATGTGACCAGACTTTTGTGTCGTATTGAAACTTTGAGATCTCGTAGACTTCGTTTTCGGTCTCCACGTTGCCGTGTTCGGTGATCCCGAGATAGACACCGACGCGATCCCGAGCCACGTTGGCCCAGTCCAGCCCTGCGTCCCTGACTGCTTCGTTGGCGCAGTACACGGAAATCGACCCGGCCCGAGTGCCGCGGCGGAGATCTTTTTTCTTCTGATAACGCAGCTCGTCAAAATTGCAGACACCGGCGAGCACCGGGCCCATATACCGAGTCTCGTAGTTCACGACCCCCGATTGTCCCCGCAGCAACGCCTGTCGAAACTCCTGCAGGTTGTTGCCGTTCGGGGAGGCCAGGCCGATCCCGGTAATCACAATACGATCATGATCCATCACTGTACGGAACCCTTATCTGCGCTGCGCCCTGCAGTCGGAAAAATCCGCCTGATCTGTGCACCCCGCCTGTTTCAGGACGACCTGTTGCTGTCTGTTTCTGTCGTTTTACTGGACGTAGAGCTAACGGTGATTCGTGGAAATCAGGGTCTCACCAGCTTTCGGACACCGATGACACGCCGCGCACAGCCACATTTTAAAACCGTCACTCCTGTCGTTGTGCACAGCCGACGGTTGAGGCGGATCCGGATGCAGAACATCCCGATGCCCGCGTCCAATGCCTGTGCCCGGTGCACTTGACTGTCGCCGATGCCAGTTGAACGAGTGACCCCCGTGAATTCGTAAAACACCGTAACCAGAAAACTCAATCGACAGATTACAGGCGAAAGCTGCATCTGACAAGCAGCGCACCCGCTTTCTTCGTCGCAGAATTGACGGGGCGGTGACAATGAGTCCGCCGTGCAGACCACGGTATGATCCCAAAAACGGTTTCCCGTGGTCGGTTTTCTGTTGACCGGTTACGACAGTGCAGCACGGGAGACGTGCGGGGCCGTGTCGTCCCCGGTGAAATGTCCTGCGCCAAAGCTGTCGTTGGGCGTGAATCTTCAGCCTCGGACGGCTGCGGCGAGGGCTTCCAGTTCCGGCTGCAGGCGTCGCAAGCCTTCTTCCATGCTGACCACGGGCCGGTATCCAAAGTCCCGCTCGGCGGCCGCAATGCTGTAGCTGTGCGACCCGGCCAGTTGTGAAGCCACGAAGCGAGTCATCGGAGGCTCTCCGGGTAGCCGCGCGAGCGTCCATGCGGTTTCCAGGACGGCGCCGAGACACCATGCTGTCCGCAGGGAAATCCGTCCGGTCAACGGTGGCAGGCCAGCACGCCGCAGCAGCAGATTGATCCAGTCCCACAAATTCACGGCCTCTGCTTCATTAATAAAGTAGGCGCGGCCTGAAATTCGGTCCGATTCACGCAACGCGGCTTCCGCCAGCAAGTGTGCGGCCGCAACGTTTTCCACGTAGGCGACCGAAACGATGTTGTTCCCCGAGCCCACCTGTCGTAGTCGCCCCTGCCCGGCAGCTTTGATCAGCCGCGGAATGAGATGATTGTCTCGCGGCCCCCAGATCAGGTGCGGACGCAGCGAAACCGTTCGCAGTGCCCCCGATTGCCCCGCCTGCAGAACGGCCTGTTCCGCGAGGGCCTTGGAATGCGGGTAGTGGCAGAGCCAGCGAGTTGGATAGGGCAGCGTTTCCGTCGCCTGCAGATGGTCGGTCCCGTCGAAAATCACACTCGGCGAACTTGTGTACACCAGCCGCGAAACGCCCCGCTGCCGGCAGGCCGCCAGAACATTTTCTGTCCCCTGGGTGTTGATGCCGAAATACAGCGATCGAGGCCCCCAGACGCCGGGAACAGCCGCCGTGTGAAATACCGCTTCCACACCAGCACAGGCCCCCGAAACAGCCGCCAGATCACGTAGATCTCCCTGCTGAGTCTCGACACCGAGGGCTTCGAGGGCAGCATAGCGGCCCCGGCACAGCACTCGCACCTGATGCCCGGCGCGCAGCAGTCCTTCCACCAGATACAAGCCCAGGAATCCGCCACCGCCCGTGACCAACGTCTGCATTCTGAACATTCCTCAATCGGATCCCACCGCCTTCACAACGCGGCGAATCGCCTGCGAGTGGCAACGTTCTATTCGAGTTCGGTTGCCGATCCCATCCATGCGCTGCATTCTCTGAAACCAGGAGCGCAACTGCCAGCCTACCTTGAACATGCCACGACCAGTCCCGTCGACAACTTCAGGAAAAAGGGAGTGTGTTAACACACAGAAGCACACTGGGCATGGAAACTTTACTCCAAAGGAGTGAACATGTGTACCGTTATGGGTGGATTTTTGCCCTAACAAAAGTTCAGGTAAAGCTTATTTTTGAATCCATTTTGCGACAATTCCTTCACAATTTGCTTAAAAATTACTCGTTCACCTGTACATTGTTCATTAAAATCACCGCGGTGATCCAAAACGCACACAAGCGTTGGTAAAGTTTTTTCTACGGCCATTTGTTTCAGCGTGGTTGCTCCGATCAAGTGACTCAGGGCACACAACTGGGCCCGCACAGCATCGTTTTTCGCCGCACAGTGTTCGAAACATTGTGTCCGGCCCCGCCAAATTCCTGCAACTTTCGTCGTTCCTACCGTGAACACAGGTGATCTTGTGACCAATGCCCTCAGTTCGGACCATACGGAATTTCTCGCCTGGTGTGAACGCCGTCGCGTGGCACGC
>JALQWE010000470.1 GCA_023258825.1 Planctomycetaceae bacterium
TGGTTCTTCGCCCGGCAACGTTGGCGATATCTTCACAAGCCTTTCGCTGAACATCACAGCAGCGACACCAGTCGCCGCTCGTCAAGCGACCCAGGCTAACATCGATGCACTGTTCGCTGGTCGTACGTCCGGCCTCGGAACTCTGACGCTGGTTTCCGGCGGCAGCACTCCATTCGGTGGCCCGATTCTGAACCTCGAAGCCAATCTGCCACCGGCAGTACCGGAACCAGGCTCACTGCTGGTCCTGGGCGGTCTGGGTTTGTTCGTCGGCCGTCGGATGCTGGCCCGCCGTCAGAACAAGGCTGCTGCTGTCTGATTTGACGGTAGTGTCCTGTTTTGACGATTTAGTCGTTCAAAGGTGGCGGCAAGGGTCAATTTGCCGCCACTGTCTCTCCCGTCAGGAAGGATGGGTACATTCCCTGGAAAATCTTTCCGGATCGTACTGTTCGGCAGAAATTTCGGTGCTGTGTCCGGGCCCGGTAACACCCAATCAGCCGTTCAGGTTCTCTCCGGAAAATTGATCAGGATCCCGTTGAATAGCGGTTGCATGATGTAGCCTGCTGGAATGCGCCGTCGTCAGGTCTGATGGAGAACGCATCAGAGATGCCTGAGGATGGTGAAAGGTTCTGTATGATTCTGATCTCTCGTTTGCAGGGCGACTGCTTTTCCCTACAAGCGATCAATTCAATGATCAGACCGAAGGATTCGTCCTTCGGTTTTTTTTTGCGCCGAATCGAGTGAGCAGTCAAGCCGTAAGCAATTTTTGCAGTTTGTGTGCTGGGCCGAAACCCGGGAGGCATTGATTCAATGAGCTGGGCACTTGCTGATCATGCGTGGATTTCGGGGGCCATTTTCCCAGGCGTCCGTGGTAATTCCCGCCTCGGAACTGAGGAGTCAGGCTTGAATCGGGAGCGAGTCCGCGTCAGACTGCAACTTCCGCCGGGGCGACAGGTGTTTGGCAATGCGGACTTGCGATGCTGGTCTGATCACCGCGTTTTTGTGGCGTGGCTGCACCTCCATCAGGCACTTTGGGCAACGGCTACAAGTGCCGGGTTGCTGAGTGGCGGGTAATCCCGAGCAGGTCATTCCCTGTGGGTGAGGCGCGTTTTCGGGACGTAGTTGTTTACTGACATTTTGTGCTGACCATCGGCCGGTCCCGGGCTCATTTTGCCTGCTGATCGTTTACTTCCGGATGTCCACATTTCCTCAGAGAATCCCACCTTATGAGACGTCTGTTTTTCTCTTCAGTAATTGCGGCCTTGTCTGCCATCGTGAACTTCCCTGTATCCGCGGAGGAGATCGTCCGCTGGGAATTTCAGGAGTCAGGGGGCGCATGGACAGCGAGCGGTGACGCGGAATTGGCCGTGGCGGATGGGCATCTGAAGCTGCGTTCCAGGGGGAATGATCCGTGGATTTCGACGCCAGTGGCTGGACGAGCTGGCCATCATCGCGTGACGATTTCTGCAAAGTTCAAGGGGACTGCGGATGTGCAGGTGTTCTGGACGACAGAAGCGTCTCCGGGAACATCGGAAGAGAAGTCTGTGAAGACGGAGTTGCGTGGATCAGAGAAGGAGTTTCGAGCGGCGCGGTTGTGGTTCAGCACGGATTCTCCGGTGACTTCGCTGCGAATTGACCCGATGAGTCGTGGTGGGGTGATGGATATTGAGAGCATCATCCTGACGGATGACGCACCGCCGCAGCCCGAGGCGACGCCGGTTGGTGATTTGAAGATTGCAGCTGGATTTGAAGCCGAACTCCTGTATTCCGTTCCGGGGGATACGATGGGTTCGTGGGTTTGTATGACGACTGATCCGAAAGGGCGATTGATTGTTTCTGACCAGTACGGCAAGTTGTATCGCGTCACTCCGCCGGCGAAGGGCAGTGCGGATGCGATTCGGATTGAGCCAATCAACGTTGACGTCGGTATGGCGCAGGGACTGTTGTGTGCATTTGACAGCCTGTATGTCATGACGAACAGTGGTGATGCACCGCGCGTAGGACTCCATCGCGTGCGTGACACGGATGGCGATGACCAGTACGACAGCAGCGAACACCTGCGGACTCTGAAAGGCGGAAACGAGCATGGGCCGCACGCGATTATCCTGTCGAAGGATGGCAAGTCGTTGATTGTGGCCTGCGGCAACCACACGGCTCCGACGGAGTTTTCTTCGTCGCGTGTCCCGCAGATCTGGGACGAGGATCAGTTGTTGCCGAGAATGTGGGATGCTGGTGGACATGCCGTGGGCATTATGGCACCGGGTGGCTGGATCGCGAAAGTCACTCCGGACGGTAAGGACTGGGAGTTGCTGGGGATGGGATTCCGGAACCAGTACGACATCGCGTTGAATCCTGAAGGCGAATTGTTTACGTACGATGCGGACATGGAGTGGGACGTCGGATCACCGTGGTACCGGCCGACTCGCGTGAATCACGTCACAAGTGGATCTGAGTTTGGCTGGCGTTCGGGGACTGGCAAGTGGCCTGAGTATTATCCGGACAGTCTGGGATCTGTTGTGGACATCGGTCCGGGATCACCAACGGGGATCACGTTTGGCACGGGTGCGGCATTTCCCTCGAAATATCAGCAGTCGCTGTTTATTTCTGACTGGAGTTATGGAGTGATTTATGCCGTCCACATGACACCATCGGGAGCGACCTACTCGGGTGAAGCGGAGCGATTTATTTCTGCCGCGCCGCTGCCGGTCACGGACGTGATTATCAATCCGGTGGATCAGGCGATGTACTTCACGATTGGCGGTCGCAAGACGCAGTCGGGGCTGTATCGAGTGACCTATACAGGCAAGGAATCGACGGCGGCGGTGACAGGTTCAACCGCAGCTGGGGCAGCCGAACGAGATGTTCGTCATCGTCTGGAGGCGTTGCATCGGGAAGATTCCACTGCTGTAGAGCAGGCCTGGCCATATCTGGGACACGCCGATCGCACGATTCGATTTGCCGCTCGAACGGCCATTGAGCATCAGCCTGCTGCTGGTTGGGCGGAGCGGGCGTTGCGGGAGAATTCGTCTGCGGATGCGAAAATTACGGCATTGCTGGCATTAGCCCGGTGCGGAGACAAGTCGCTGCAGGTGCCACTGCTGGAGTCGCTGAGTCAGCTGGATTCCGCATCATTGAGTGAGCGACAGTCTCTGGATGCTCTGCGTGTCCTGGGTTTGTGTTTCATCCGCATGGGGCAGCCCACGGACGAGATTGCTTCCCAGGTTGCTGCCGCGTTGAGTCCGATGTATCCGTCGCGGAGTGTGCGGTTGAATCGCGAGTTGTGTCGATTGCTGGTCTATCTGAACGATTCGGAAGTGGCAGCGAAGACTCTGGCGTTGCAGGCGAAGGCGCCCAGCCAGGAGGAGCAGATTCATTACGCGTACTGCCTGCGGGCGTTGAAGAAAAACTGGACCCTTGATCTGCGAAAGCAGTATTTTCAGTGGTTTGTGAATGCGACCACGCTGCGCGGAGGAAATTCGTTTTCGGGGTTCCTGAAAAACATCCGTCAGGAAGCCATTGATGGGTTGACCGACGAGGAGAAGGCGGCGTTGAAGGACGTGCTGGAGGCTCAACCGACCGGCGGTCAGCCGCTTGTGGAAGCCTCTGCCCGCCCTGTCGTTCAGGAGTGGACGGTCAATGATTTTCTGGCAGATGTGGAAGGTGGATTGAAAGGACGTAGTTTTGAGAACGGTCAGAAGATGTTTCAGGTGACAGCCTGTTTCAAGTGCCATC
>JALQWE010000046.1 GCA_023258825.1 Planctomycetaceae bacterium
GCTGGATCAGAATCGTGCCACTTCACAGCTGGCGCAAAAGGCTGGCGTGCCGACAGCGGCGGTCAGCAACGTTGGCATCTGGGGCAATCACTCCGCGACGCAGTACCCGGACTTCTTCCACGCGAAGATCAATGGGCAGCCGGCGACTCAGGTGATCACGGACCATGATTGGCTCAAGGGAGACTTCATTTCCACGGTTCAGAAACGCGGTGCCGCCGTGATTGCCGCCCGTGGTGCCTCCAGCGCTGCCTCCGCGGCTAATGCATTGCTGGACACAGTGAAGGGCATCATTCGACCGACTCCTGCCGGCAGCTGCTTCAGCGCGGCCGTTTGCAGCGATGGCAGCTATGGCATTGAACCCGGGTTGATCGTGGGATTCCCGCTGACCAGCGATGGCCAGAATGTCTCCATCATTCAGGGCCAGACTCACACCGAATTTGCTCAGTCGAAGATCGACCTGACGGTCAACGAGCTGCGTGAAGAGCGCGAGTGTGTGAAGGACCTGCTGGTCTGAGCCACACCCCGCAGTCCCCGTGCTGCTGCTGTTCCGAAGTATTCAAATGACGTTCTCAAGGGCAGGTTCCCTCGAGAACGTTTTTTTTTGGCCTTCTGGACATTTGGAAGTGCCGTCCTGCCGGAGATCCCTCGTGAGAGGCGCGGTGTGTTCCGTGTGCTGGCCCGAAGGTCTCATGTGCCCGGCGGTGCGACGCAGTGTGTGCTTTCCTGTCGGTCCAGAACGGCTGGTGACTTGCATCGAGGACTGAAATTGAGTGGGATAAGCGTTCGGACATCGCCTGTTGGTCCGCATCGTCTCCATGATTCCTGACCCACCCCACGTACCTTCCGGAGTTTTTTATGATTCGTCTGAATCGCCGTCGTTTTCTCAGGTCCTCGGCTGCGGGGGCTTCCCTGCTGCTGGCTGCCCCCGCTATTGGTCGGGCTGGTATTTCGGCAAATGAAAAACTGGGAGTGGCGATCGTTGGTGTGAATGGTCGGGGCTCAGAGCACATCAGTGAGTTTCTGAAGGACGATCGCACAGAAATCCGTGTGATCGTGGATGTTGATGAGGCGGTCGCCAATCGTCGCTGCGATGACATTGCAATGAAGCAGGGGACTCGCCCCACGCCCGTAGCGGACATGCGGCAGGCCTTTGAAAACAGCGACGTGGATCTGGTCAGTACAGCCACGCCGAATCACTGGCATGCGCTCACCGGCATCTGGGCCATGCAGGCCGGCAAGGATGCTTACATCGAAAAACCGGTCTGTCACAACGTCTACGAAGGCACCGCACTCATCGCCGCTGCCAGAAAGTACGGCCGAATGTGTCAGGTCGGGACTCAATGTCGTTCCAGTCAGGCAATTATTGACGCGATCGCCTTCATGCGATCCGGCGGAATTGGTGAGGTCCGGTTGGCTCGAGGTCTGTGTTACAAGCGTCGTCGCAGCATCGGTGCACGGGGAGATTACGCCATTCCTGCGACAGTCAACTTTGATCTCTGGAGCGGGCCGGCAACGATGACAGATCCTCGTTGTACTCGTCCAAACTTCCACTATGACTGGCATTGGCAGCGTCATTACGGAAACGGCGACCTCGGAAATCAGGGGCCACATCAGACGGACATTGCTCGCTGGGGCCTGGGGATTGACGCACATCCCAGTCGCATACTGTCCTATGGCGGCCGCCTTGGTTATCAGGCAGAACGCAAAGACGCGGCGTACATCGATGCTGGTGATACTGCCAACACTGAGGTATCGATTTACGACTATGGTGACAAATGCATCGTCTTCGAAACGCGGGGCTTGTCTGTCGACGACAGTGATGACACCGAGTTGAACACGCTTTTCCGCAGCAAAAGCGGCAACAAGGTGGGCGTAGTGTTCTATGGCACCGAAGGATTTGTGGTTCAGGATTCCTACCAGCACTGCTACGTCTATGACAAGGACATGAATGTCGTGAAGGAATTCAACGGAGGTGGCAACCACTTCGGGAATTTTGTGTCCGCCTGTCAGTCTCGTCGCGTGGAGGATCTGAATGCCGACGTCCGGGAAGGTCATCTCTCCGCGGCCGTCAGTCACCTCGGCAATATTTCCTTCTATCTGGGTGAACAGAATCGGCTTTCAGTGGAGGATCTGTCTGCGGCGCTCAGTAAATTTGCTTCGCCGGATGACAATCAGGCCACGTTGCAGCGAACGGTACAGCATCTGAAGAAAAATGGTGTCGAAACGGATCGGGACTTTCTGTCGCTCGGGGCATTACTGGAATTCGACCCGGATCGCGAAGTGTTCACGAACAACGACCAGGCCAATCCGTGGCTGACTCGTGAGTATCGGGCTCCGTACATTTGTCCGAAGGCCGGGGAGGTCTGAATTTCGGCGTTGGGAGTGGGACGGGACAGCGCCCTTGAAGCGGTGTCCGTAACTCGTGAGGATCGACTGCGCAGCAAAAAATGAGCGACCCGGAAAATTCCGGGTCGCTCACTGCGTGTGTTCAGATTCCTGTTGGGTGTCGCCCCGGAAACAGAATTCCTCAGGCTTCAGTCCCGAAAATGCGGGGCTCAGACAGGCACTGCTGGATGATGCTTTCTTCCGCTTCTGCAGGTGCCCTCGACGCAGGTTTTCAGTTGCCCTGCTGAAGTTTCTCTGCGTCAACTGTTTGTTTGCGTGCTGCTTCGACCTGGTTGGTCAGCTTGAACTCGGGACCCGCTGGGTAGAACTGCACGTCGTCTGTCAGATAATCTGCTGACGGCAGCGTCTGACCACCGATTGTTGTCTGACAGCCCGTGAAGAGCACACTCGAAGCGAATACCGCAGCGAGGGACAACAGAATTCCGGGTCGCGAGGAGGTTGTCTTCACGGATCGATACCTTTTCAACTGTTTCCACTGAATGGCTGATCGTTGAAGCAGAATTGCTCTGCCTTCCGGCGATTAGCTCAGGACTCTTTTCTGTTCATCGGCGATTCCTGTTTGCAGATTTCGCAGAATCGCTTCAATCGATATTCCTTTCAAAACCGGACATCAAATCGCTCGCAGAGTTCGGCAGAATCTGCAGGTTGGCAGCCTGGATCAGGCTTTCGAATCTGAATTGGCCGATCGTGAGCTGGTGATTGACCGTGCGGCCCGTGGTTTTCAGAAGCCGCAGGTCGCGATGTCGTCCGGAAATTCTCAGACTTCCAAAAGGGAACGTGCATGAAAATCTCCTGCGTACAGACAGACGTTGTCTTTCGTGATTCCGACGCCAATCTGGCTCATCTGGAGCGCGTAGTGCATGAGGAAGTCCGGCAAGGGGCGGGATTGACGATCTTTCCCGAGTGTTTTCTCAGCGGCTACTGTTTCGACTCGCTGGAAGAGGCCATTCCTTTTGCTGAATCCATTCCCGGACCGGCAACCGATCGCGTGGCAAAGCTTTGCGCTTCACTGAACACCCACGTCGTGTTCGGCATGCTTGAGAAATCGGGAAATGACGTGTTCAACGCGGCTGTTCTGATCGGTCCGGCGGGACTGATTGGAAGTTACCGTAAAGTGCACCTGCCATGGCTTGGGGTTGACCGGTTCACAACGCCGGGTGATCGGCCGTTTCAGGTGTTTGAGGCCGCGGGCGTGCGGATCGGGATGCTGATTTGTTATGACGGTGGATTTCCGGAGGCATCTCGTGTGCTGGCGTTGCAGGGAGCTGATCTGATTCTGCTTCCGACGAATTGGCCACCGGGTGGGACCTACATGGCTGACTATTCCGTCAATTCCCGCGCCATGGAAAACGGAGTTTATTTTGCGGCGGTGAATCGAGTGGGGCACGAGAATGGATTTCCGTTCATCGGCAAGAGCCGCATTTGTCATCCCAGCGGAGCGACAATCTGCAGTCTTGATGAGGCGACGGCTGGTGTCCTGAGGACTGAGATTGACCCGCAGGTGGCGCGAACAAAACGTGTCGTGCGGGTTCCGGGAAAGCATGTCATCGATCGGATGGCCGATCGCCGACCGGAAATGTACGGTCCGGTTGTGGCTCCGCACACGCTGCTGCGGCCTGGACGTGAAGAGCCTCTGACGTAGGCTGGTCGGCTGTCGGGGTGGTTTTGAGCAGGAAAATCTTCCACTCGTCCGACTGCGTTTGCCGAAGCTGGCCTTGTGGAAATGAGTGTTTGGTTGCGGGCCAGAAATGCAGTCAGCCACCTTGCGGTGGCTGACTGCGAAGTTCGGTCACTTTGTAATCAACTAGCCGGCAATTTCCAGCAGGGCGTCGAGCCCCTTTCTGGCACAGAAATCACCAAAAGATTCGGCGCCCTGGCGTTGAGCCTTGTAAGCCTGCAGCAGAGGGACGAGGGCTGGAACGATGTTGTCGAGTTCCACCATATCGCGGTAGATGAAACCGAGCCGTGTGCCTTCGGGATTTCCGCCGACGAACATGGTGTATTTACCGACCGCCTTGCCCACAAGTCCGATGTCAGGCGTATAGGGGCGGGCACAGCCGTTGGGGCATCCTGTCATGTGCACGGCAATTTTGGCGGACTGCAGTCCCAGGCGGGCGACTTCGACATCCAGTTGGTCAATGATGCCGGGCAGAGCCCGTTCGGATTCTGTGATGGACAGTCCACAGGTGGGGAAGGCCGGGCACGCAATGGAGTAACGGCGAATCAGTGAGAGTTCCTCGGCCGTCCTGATGCCGTGATCCGCCATGATCTGATCGATCTCTGCGCGATCACGTGGATCGATGTCACAGAGCAGTACACTCTGCAGAGCTGTCAAACGGGTTTCCATACCAAACCGACGCAGGATGGCACGCAATCCGGTCTTCAATCGCAGCGATCCCTCATCCTTGATGCGGCCGTTTTCGACGTTGATTCCGAGGAAAAGTCGGCCATCGCCCTGCTCGTGCCAGCCGAGATGATCGTCGACACCGGTGACGTCGGCAGGATGCGGTTCAGGAAGGGGGCTGCCGAAGTACTCTTCGACCTTTGCCTTGAAACGATCGACACCCCAATCGGCAATCAGGTACTTGAGCCGGGCGCGTTTGCGGTCTTCACGGTTTCCGTAGTCGCGTTGAACTTTGACAATGGCTTCGCTGACAGCGATAACCTGCGCCGGCGTAGCAAACGTCAGTCTTTTGGCCAGTGCCGGGAATGTCTTTTCTGCGGAAGGCGTGCGTCCCATGCCACCGCCGGCCAGGACGTTGTAGCCGATGATCTGGTCATTCTCCACGATCGCCATCAGCCCCAGGTCCTGCGTGTAGAGATCCACACAGTTGTCTTCCGGGAAGCCGATCGCCATCTTGAATTTTCGTGGCAGATAGCGCGTACCGTAGATGGGCTCGTCCACTGGCTGAAATTCCGAGGCCTCAGTCTCCTGACCGTCTTCATCTTTCAGCCAGAGATCAAAGTAGGATGTGGTTCGCGGGCGAAAGTGCTCAGCCATTTCCAGAGCCAGTGCCTGCACCTGGTCGCGCACCGAGTTGTTACGAATCGGCGCAGGACAGGCCATGACGTTGCGGTTCACGTCTCCGCAGGCGGCAAAAGTCGTCAGCTTAATCCGGTTGATCTCCCGGATACTCTCTCGCAGGTCTTTTTTCAGGACGCCATGCAACTGAAATCCCTGCCGACTGGTAATTCGCAGTGTGCCATTGGCCAGCTGTTCACAGAGATCAAGTTCTGCGAGGAATTGTTCGGCCGTGACGCGACCTCCCGGAATGCGTGTGCGAACCATGCAGCTGTACTGCTTGCCCTTCGCCTTACCGTCTTCGTCCTTTGCCTTGCGCGAATCTCGGTCGTCCTGAAGGTAGGAACCGTGGTGCTTCAGCAATGTGGCCGCGTCGTCGGAAAATTCCGGCTTGTCGTTGAGAATTTCTTCCGCCAGTGTGCCGCGAAGTTGGTGTGAAGCTTCTTTGAGAAGTTCGACTTTGCTGAGCTTTTGTGTGTCAGACATGAACAGATTTCCAGTGCTGAATGCAGGAACCAGAGCTTTGAGTGTTGTCTGGGACGGGGTGAAAGCGGAAGCACAAACACTGCTGAGGGAAGTTTGTTTTCCGACGAGTCACCGGAGATGTTGACTTCAATCGCATCGGTTGTGGCTGCGACCTGAAAGCCTGCGGTGGCGGAACAAAAGTCTGCGAATTGCGACGTTGGCAACACCCGCACGCCGCAACCGTCGTTCGATCCACAGCATGAACAACGAACACCGAAGTATCTCCCGGCCTGCTAGTATAAGCCACCCGGAAATCTCTGAATAGTGGACGCCACCGAACAGTTCCCGCCGGATGGAATTTGTGGGAGCGGCAGGAGCGAAGCTAAGCAACCAGGCACTCGGAAAATGGGCGGCATGCTTCGGCAGGTGCCACAGCAGGTGCCATGCACCGGTTGGGGGATTTTGATACCAGGTGCCATGCACCGATGACGCGACAAGAAGATGGGGATGTGTTGGTCTTGAATTGCCGGAGTTAGCGGCATGGGGCTGTCCCGTCCGACCTTCTGAGGTTGAAAGTGCATGGCACCTATGGGGCTTGCGGCGGATGTTTACGCTGTTTTCTGTGGTTCATTGCAAGAATTGGGACTTGTCGAGAGAATTTGGCGGCAGTCGCCGCGTGTGCGGTTGTGTGATTCCCACAGGATGACGGAAGGGGTGCCATGAAGACGTTGCTGGTTGGGTTGTTGGGTGTGTTGATTTCCGGTGGCTCGTTGCGGGGTGAAGACACGTTTCTGAGCGTGGAAGACGCTGGGCCGGATTACAAGGTCCAGGGTGAGTATTCCGGCGATGTGGAAGTCGATGGGCAAAAGGTGCGTGTTGGGTTGCAGGTGATCGCCCTTGGCGGGGGCAAGTTTGATGCGGTGGCTTACCCGGGCGGCTTGCCAGGTGATGGCTGGAACGGGACGGACAAGATTCGTGCTCGGGGGGCTACCGAGGGCGGTGTGACGAAACTGACGGGTGATGGGGAGGGGAGTGCTACGATTGCCGACGGGACCGTAACAGCATTCAACTCAAGCGGTGTGAAGTACGGAACACTGACGCGGGTTGAGCGAAAAAGTCCGACGCTTGGTGCCAAGCCACCGGCCGGAGCTGTTGTGCTGTTTGATGGCACCTCTGCGGCTCAGTTTGAGCGAGGCCAGCTGACGATGGGAGACTTGCTGGCGGCGGACTGCGAAACAAAGGAAAAGTTTGGCAGTCATCGCCTGCACATTGAATTCCGGACACCGTTCAAGCCGGCGGCTCGTGGGCAGGAGCGTGGCAACAGTGGCGTCTACATTCAGGGGCGCTACGAATGCCAGGTCCTGGATTCGTTTGGTCTGGAAGGCGAGAACAACGAGTGCGGCGGTATTTATTCGATCGCTCGTCCCCGTGTGAACGCCTGTTTTCCGCCGCTGACGTGGCAGACTTACGACATGGACTACACAGCACCTGTGTACGAGGGCGACAAGAAGGTCCGCAACGCACGTGTCACCATACGTCAGAACGGAATCCTGATTCACGACAACCTTGAGTTGCCCCGGGGGACTCCGGGCAAGAATCCAGAGGGCCCCGGACCGGACGTGATCTACCTGCAGGGACACGGCAATCCGGTGGTTTATCGAAACATCTGGGTCGAGCGTAAGTAGTTTCCAGCGATCGACGACCGGCGATTGTGCAGCACACGATCGGCCGGTCGTTCCGTGGGTGCCCCTGCGTAAATTCTTCGACCTCAGGCTCAGCCCTGCCTGTTTCGGCTGGAGATTCTCGCCACGGCTGTTGGCTGGCCTCAGATCCTGCGTCAGCGACTGATAGGTGCGCCAGTGACGACGAGGCGATCGATCGCTGAGCGGATGCGTTCGGCATGTTCGCTGGAAAGTTCTGCGAGCGGTGGCGCGATCACGGGTTGGCAGAGGCCGGTCAGGGACATCGCGTACTTCAGACCGGGGATGAGTTTCATGCGACCGGATTCGTCGCGGTACACAGACGCAAACAATTCATGAATGACCGCGTGCCAGTGCGGGATTTCGGACGCATCGCTGCGAACGGCGGCACGGTAGAGGCTGGAGTAGACGGATGGCAGCAGGTTGGCACCGCCGCAAACACCGCCATCCCCGCCGAGCGCTACGGCATCAGCCAGAAGTTCTTCCGGCCCCATAAAGACTGAGAACCGTCCGGGTTTGCGGAATTCAACGCAAAGCTGTTGGAAGTAGCGGAGATCGCCACCGCTGTCCTTGATGCCGATGACGTTGGGATGGCTGGCGAGCGCGGCGACCAGTTCGAGGCTGAGCGTGACGCCAACGCATGACGGCATGTTGTAGAGGACCACGGGCAGTGGGGATTCATCCGCCAGTCTCCAGAACCACTGGGTGAGCGCGCCCTGGGAGGCATCAAAGTAGAAAGGAGCGGCGGCGACGATTGCTGCAGCGCCGCAGGAATCGGCGTGTTCGGCCAACGCGAGGGACTCAGAGAGAGACGTGTCTGTAACGCCGACCAGCACAGGGACTCGCCCTGCCGCCGCGGCGCACGTTCGTTCCACCATCTCGTAGCGAATCTGGTAATTCAGCGAGGGGCCTTCGCCGGTGGTGCCGAGAGCGAACAGACCATTGACTTCGCCCTGAATCAGGTGATTCACCACGCGATCTACTGCCGTGGGATCCAGTTGGTCATGGGCCAGCAGTGGAGTCACAATCGGTGGAATCACCCCTGAAAGAGCGAGCATTAGCACAACCCCTGGCGAATGAGAGTCAACGAGAGAAATCGGCAAATAGAAGGTGCTGGGGGGCTGGGCAAGGCGGGCGGGAGGCGGGTTTGCCTGCCGGCTGCGAGTGCCTCGCAACGAGCCCGAGTGCGGGAAACCTGCACTGGACACAGTGCGGCAACTATTCCCCGTCTGGCAGCCGACGCCAGCGAAAATTCTCAGGAATTCATGACCGGCGGTGGGACGTGCAGGCTTCTGTGAATTCTGCGGACTACTCCGAACTTGCGGGTGAGATCGAGGACTGGTCAGGGCCGGCCGGGCAGTCGGGCTGACGCGGCGGGCTGGGTGAAGGCCGGTGTGTGCATTCTGAACGCACAGTATCTGATTTCTGCACACTTTCGAAATCCATCAAAACTTGTCAGAATGCGGGGGCAACGGCCTGCAGGGGAGAAGTACCGGTCGGAAAACCGAGGTGTTTTCGGTGGCATGGAGGAATCGGGTAAAGTCTGCCGCAGCGGGCAGCGTGGGTTCGCGCTGAATTTCCGCCGCTGCGTCAAGGTTCTTGCAGACCTGATAAATGCAGGGAATAGTGAACGACTTCAGGAGCACTCAACCTTGTGAGTTGCCTGTCAGTCCGTCGTTGCGATGTGGGGGGAGAGTCCGGTCTCTGGTGGGCCCGCGCCGCGGAATCGCTGGGATTCGCGAGCGGTGTGGCACATGGTGGCTGGTCATATCCCAAAATGAACTAAGGGAGCTCTATGTACACTCTGATTACTGGTGCGACCGGGCTTGTTGGTCGCTATCTGCTGCGTGATTTATTGCTGAATGGTCATCAACTGGCGGTTGTCGTGCGAGGCTCACGGCGGACCAACCCGGCGACTCGGATTGAGCAGATTCTGCAGTACTGGGAGAAAGAGCATCAGTGTTCGCTGCCGCGGCCGGTGGTGCTGAGCGGAGACATCTCGCTGCCCGGGTTTGGGTTGAGTGCGGAAGATCGTGACTGGGTGCAGGCAAACTGCAACAGCATCATTCATAGTGCGGCCATTCTGGAATTCTTTGGCAAAGACCGAGCTGGCGAACCGTGGCGAACCAACTATGACGGGACACGGCACATGCTGCAGCTATGCCGTGAGTTGGGGATCCGCGACATTCACTACGTGTCCACGGCCTATGTGGCCGGCATGCAGAAGCAGCGGGTGATGGAAGGCAGCCTGGAGGCGGGGCAGACATTTCGCAACGACTACGAGGAAAGCAAGTTTGAAGCAGAGAAGCTGGTCCGTGCTGCTGATTTTGCTGAGCACGTCACGGTGTACCGACCGGCGGTCATCTGCGGGGATTCTCAAACGGGCTACACAAACACCTACCACGGGCTGTTTGTGTATCTGCGGCTGATGGCCATGTTGATTCCGGTGTTGCCGACGGGGCCAGATGGCAAGAAGAAGACTCCGATTCGCGTGAAGTTCACCGGCAAAGAGCCGCGGAATCTGATTCCAGTGGACTGGGTATCGGCGGTCATGTGTCGCCTGTTTGAGACGCCGGAAGCGCGTGGGCTGACATTCCACATGGCCCCGGACACCCCGATTCGGTCTCGAGAGATCATCGATTGCTGCTGTGAGTACTTCCAGTCGACCGGCGTGATTTACGAAGGCGATCCGGAACCGGAAGATGCAGCGGACGTGCCATTGAACGAAGACCAGCGGATGTTCGAGAGCTTGTTTCAGGAGAACGCGGAGACTTATGCCGCGTATGAAAGCACGGACAACTGCTTCGATATGACGAATACCAAGCGATTTGCGGGCGACATTCCCTGTCCACCTCTGGATCGCACGGTGATTCACCGTTACATCGACTATGGCAACGAGGACAAGTGGGGTAAGCGGAAACCGGAATTCCAGCGTGTACCGGTTTGGTATGAGCAGGCCTTGACTCGGGCTGCCACGGTCGGCACCGGCGAAGCAACTCAGGTTGGTCTGAACATCCTCGGCCCAGGTGGGGTTCAGATGACACTGGGGCTGGCCAACGGCGCGGTGGTTTCGGTGGAACGGGGGTTGCCGCAGGAGAATCAGCCGGTCCTGACTGTATCGGCCTCCGAGTTGACTCAGGTGCTGAGTGGCGCCGAGGAGCCTTCGGTCGTCAATCGCGGCTGGGAAGGTTGTTCCGAAGAGGCAGCGGTAGAATTGACTGAGCTGTTGGTTTCGGCATTGGCGGGTGCTGCTACAGCGGTGGTTGGGGACGGCGGCTGAATTCCGGGCAGCGCCTCACGGCTGCTCTGAGAGAGTCGCCGCGGGCTCTCACACGGTCCCAGAGGCAGAGAGTGGGTGGGTTACGGAGGATTTCTCCGAATCGGAAGCCCTGTTTGAAAAAATCTTCGAACAGGGAAAACGTGCGGGGACCCTTGTCCACAAAAACTACGGTTTTGCAGAGGAATCTGTGAAAAAGCTGTAAAACGGGACGGTTTTGGCCGATGAACGCGTGATTCGTGAAGGGGCGGCGGCCGGCAGAGAAACAGCGAATGCCCCAGAATTTCTGACTCATTCGCTGTGTGACTGCTTTACAAGAAGAATCACCTCCCGTTATACTCCGCCCCTCTTTTCACAGGGAATATGTACAGAAGTTCATCAGGCGACAATTGTGGTTTGATGACCAATCTGAGACATTCTGGGTCACAACCGGATTTATACTGACGCTCATTGATTGATGGCTGCGTGCTGGTTGTCGATGACGGCTTGAGAGCGATTTCAGATCGCGGAGAATTGGAATGCCAAAGCAGAAGACTCACAAAGGAATGAAACGCCGATTCAAGGTAACGGCGTCTGGGAAGGCCACGCACCGGTCTGCGTCTCGTGGTCACTTGTTGAGCCACAAGAGTCCGAAGCGCAAGCGTGGTCTTCGTCAGGGCGGGCTTGTGGATGGTGTAGAAGCGAAGAAGATCGTTGCTGCTCTTCGTCCGAGTCTGTGAGGGGTGATGGCGTGGATCCCGAAGTGGGGGTCTGGCAGCGGTGAAGAGCTGCATTCTGCGTCAGAAGAGTTTCAGTTTTTTGTTCTGAAGGTTTGGTTCCATGCGTGTTCGTTACGGAAAAGCTCGTCACCGCTCCAAAAAGAGAATCTTCAAGGAAGCCCGGGGCAACGTCGGTGGACGCAGCAAACTGCTGCGAACGGTCAAGGAAACGCTGGTGCGTTCCCGTGCCTATGCGACTCGCGACCGTCGAGTTCGTAAGCGTGAATTCCGGGCTCTGTGGATTACTCGTATCACGGCAGCGGTTCGCGAACGCGGCCTGTCGTACTCCGCCTTCATGCATGGGTTGGCGTTGGCGAACATCGGATTGAACCGTAAGCAGTTGAGTGAAATTGCTGTTCACAATCCAGAGATTTTCAATGAGATTGTGGAAGCATCCCGCAAGGCTCGGAGCGCAGCGGCCTGATTGGCTGTGAAGTTCTGCACCGCCGCCGGCTGGACTCTGAGGTTCGGCAACTGTGGCGGCGGTTGATGAATTCTCAAAACGGGCGAGCCATGCATTTGGCTGGCCCGTTTTTTTGTTGCTCAGTGTTCTGTTTTTGACCTCGATGGTCATCTGGCTGGCGGTCGAGTGTTCGGCTTTCCCGTGGTATCTCGGGGTGGTGGCAGCGACCATTACGGAGTTGGAGTGGCGATGGACATTCTGCAGGCATTCAATGAGTTTGAAGTGGCCGCCCTGGCAGCGATCGAGGCGGCTTCGGACGGCGCTGCGCTGGAGAAAGTGCGGATTGAATATCTGGGACAGAAGAGTGGTCGGATCCGGGACCTGCAGAAACTGGTTGGTCAGGCCACGCCGGCAGAAAAGCCGCAGGTGGGCAAGCGATTTAATGACGTGCGGACCGTAGTTGCCGCACGGTTGGAAGCCCGAGTGGAGGAGTTAAAGACGGCCGCGTTGAAAGCGGCAGCGGACTTTGACGTCACCTTGCCGGGAGAGCGGCCGGTGATTGGCCGTCTGCATCCGATCACTCAGGTGATGAACGAGTTTCGGGAGTTGATGGGGCGATTTGGTTTTACGGTGGTGGATGGTCCGGAGATTGAGGATGAGCGTCACAACTTTGAGGCGTTGAACATTCCGGAAGATCATCCGGCGCGTGACCCGCTGGACAACTTCTACGTGGCCTGTGCCTCCAGTCTGGCTGGTGGCCCCGTTTTGCTGCGCAGTCAGACATCGACGGTGCAGATTCGGACCATGGAAAAGACACCGCCGCCTGTGCGGATTGTTTCGCTGGGGCGAGTTTACCGGCCGGACACCATTGACGCGACTCATTCGTGCATGTTCCACCAGATGGAGGGATTGCTGGTGGATCGCCGGGTGACGATGGCTCAGTTGAAGACAGTCCTGAGTCAGTTCGCGAGAAGTTTTCTGGGGCCGGAAGTGGAGATCCGTTTCCGTCCGTCATTCTTTCCGTTCACCGAGCCTTCGGTGGAAGTGGACATGAAGTGGGGCGACTCATGGATGGAGATTGGCGGAGCCGGAATGGTGGATCCCGCGGTCTTTGCGGCGGTGGGCTATGATCCGGAGGAGTATACGGGCTTTGCGTTTGGCCTGGGGATTGAGCGATTTTGCATGAAGCACTTTGGAGTGGACGACATTCGGCGTTTTTACGAAAACGACCTCCGATTTCTTTCGCAATTCTGATGAGTCTGACCGGCTGTGTGGCTCGATCCGGCGTGTTGAGGATTGGGACTGGCAGTCGGCGTCTCCGCGGCGTGGCGGATAAACGTAGCAGGGAAGAATGGTCCGGTGGAAACTGGTGATCTGCGACGTCATGTGGGGAAGGCTGAGGTGACTGGTGCCACTGGAAACGGTCGAGATCGCCGGGCGCATGATTCAGTTGGAGTTACCGGATCCGGAAGTGATGCTGGACGAGGCGGTCGCAGGTGAGGCGGCGGGTCAGGCCGGCTGGGATCCGTATTGGGGATTGCTTTGGGCCGCTGCACCTCAGACGGCCGAGTTGTTGGTGCGTGGAGCCCCGAAATGGCAATCGGCTCTGGAGCTGGGCTGTGGAGTGGGTCTGGCTGGGATTGCTGCGTTGAGTACTGGGCGAGCGGTGACATTTTCGGATCAGTCCGCGGCGGCAGTTGCGATGGCCATCGGGAACGCGGCGAGGAATGGGTATACTGAATGTTCCGGGTTGGTATTCAGCTGGGAAGAGCCACCCGAGCAGCAGTTTGACTTTCTGTTTGGCAGCGACATTTTGTATGACCGCCGGGGGCATGAGCCCTTATTGCGGACGTTGTCGGCGACATTGGCGGCTGGCGGGCGGATCTGGATTGGGGATGCTGGTCGTGCGAATGCGCCGTTGTTTGTGGAACGGGCAGAGCAGCTGGGCTGGCGTGTGCGACAGTTCGACCGCGAGTTGCAGCCTCTGCGACGCGCTGAATTACTGCAGTATCGCCTGCTTGTGCTGGATCGACCGTGAGATTGTCCGGTTGGTCATTGGGGAGCGGGGGGGCTGTGACGGGCACCCGATTCTGCCCGCGGAACACCCTGAAATGGTGGGGGGCAGGCTGGCTATCCATGGTCGGACAGTTCATACTGGGGTGGGAAATCGCAGGTG
>JALQWE010000471.1 GCA_023258825.1 Planctomycetaceae bacterium
AGACTGTGTCTTGTCGTCGTCCAGTGTGGAGTAATTGCGGCCGCGAGACTTGCCGCGGTCGCCCCGGTAACGTCCGGTGTTTTTTCCAGCCGGATCAAAATCCACGCGATCAGCCCAGCCGCCGGATTGCAGCTGACCAAACAGCAGAGCTTCTGCACAGCCTTTCGCTGCATCAAGAAACTGAGTTTCGTGTGTTGCCTCCCAGGCGTCGAGGAAAGCACTTCCGACCTCGGGAGTTCCCGGAGGCTGGACCCAGATTTCTGTCGAAGTGGCATTTCCTTCCCCCTTGCGGTGTTTCAGATCGAGCGTGACCTTGTAAACGTAGCCGCCGTGGACCGCCACATGGGAGGTCATAAACTCTGTCGCACGCTGCATGGCCTGCAGGACTTCTCTGGATTGAATGGCAGGATCATTCTGCTGCCCCCTCACGGTCTGTGAGTCAAAACAAACAATCCCCAGCGTCAGCAGAAGCATTTGCAGAGGATTGCTGGTAATAAACGCGAGAGGGGAGCGAAGAATCACTTTGGGGCCTGCTGGCAAAAAGGGCGTGGGAGTCGGGGGGCCGGAACTGCCTGGTCTGGTCGGAATGACCGGCAAACCGGTTCGGGAGGAGTGGTGATTGAAATTCACCGCATCAGCCTCGCTTTTCACTGATGGCTGTTTTACGATGGCCGAAGGCGATTGTGAATCACGGATGCCGAAAAAGCAGGATGGCAGGAATGTGACCGTCTGCCGAATCCATGAACAACAGGCCGCTGCCGGAGTTCACAGGATTCCCATCGTCTCCCGCTGGACGCTGGATTGAGCGTCGTTTTTTTAGGGTAGGCTCCGGATCGATGAATACTGACAGCAATAAGTCCGTGCAGGCCCATGGTGGTCATCTGAAGATTCTTGTCGGCCTTGCCGTGGGAATTCTGCTGGGGCTTGTGGCCCATGCGGTGCAAAGTCGCGGGGACAGCGGACGCGAGTTTGTCGAGTCGGTCATTGGGTTCACTGAGCCTGTGGGCCGCATGTTTCTGCGCATGATGCAGATGGTGGTCTTGCCGCTGGTGGTATCGGCGCTGTTTCTGGCCGTGGTGGACGTCGGCGACTTACGCAGACTTGGTCGCATCGGGCTGACGACACTGTTTTTCACGGCAATCCTGTCGCTGTCTGCTGTGATGATCGGAACGCTGCTGGTGAATCTCCTGCAGCCTGGCAAGGCCTTGTCCGCTGAGACTCGCGCTGTGCTCACGGAAAAGTATTCTGCTCGTGCGGGAGAAAATGTCACCAGGGCCGCCGCCGCCAAATCACTCGGGCAGACACTCGTGGATCTGTTGCCCGAAAATCCTGTCCAGGAAATGGTGGGAGCGGTCGATGGCACATCCAAAGGCAATGGTATGCTGGCGGTGATGTGTTTTGCATTGCTCGCCGGCATTGCCGCTTCGATGCAGCCTGCCGAAACAGCGGTGCTCGCGGGGACCATGCGAGGCCTGTATTCCATTTCCATGATGATCATCGGCTGGGCGCTGAAACTGGCACCGGTGGGGGCTGGTTGTCTCGTGTTTGCCGTAACGGCGCAGATGGGAACCGACATTCTGAGGGCATTGTGGGTCTTTGTGCTTGTGGTGATCGGAGGCCTGCTGCTGCATCTGCTGGTGGTGTATTCCGTGGTGCTGAAAAGTTTCACGGGGATATCGCCGCTGACATTCTTTCGCCGAATCTCCAACGCGATGTTTGTGGCATTCAGCACCTCATCGTCCAGCGCCACGCTGTCGACCTCGCTGAAAGTGGCCCACGACGAGCTGAAGCTGAATCCGGAGACGGCGAACTTTGTGCTGACTGTGGGAGCCACCGGGAATCAGAACGGCACGGCGTTGTTTGAAGGCGTGGTGGTCCTGTTTCTTGCTCAGGTGTTCAGCGTGGATCTGTCGCTCGGTCAGCAGTTTACCGTGGTACTGATGTCGGTGCTTGCCGGAGTGGGAACGGCTGGCGTTCCGGGAGGATCGATTCCGCTGATTATCGTGGTTCTGAAGTCAGTGGGAGTTCCCGCGGACGGCATCGCGATTGTCCTTGGCGTTGATCGGATTCTGGACATGTCCCGTACGCTGGTCAACGTTGTGGGTGACCTTGTGGTGGCCACCTGTGTGGACGCCCGCATTCAGGGGCCCCGAGCTGTTGGGATTCAGGACGCCGTATCCGACTGAAGCCTCGTGTGACGTGGCGAATGAGCCGCTGGGCAGATCGCCGCACTGCCGCAGCAGCAGGGGCTCATGGTGACTGCCCGCAGCCGACTGGCCACAGTCCACGCTCGAATCTGTTATTCCAGCACCAGTGGCACGGACACGACTTCACCATTCCGAACCACTTCGATGGTGATGCGATCTCCCGGACGATGGCTTTCCACTTCGGACAGGAATTCGTCTGGTTTCAGCGTCTTGCGGCCATTGACGCCAACGATCAGATCCGCGCTGCCGATATCCCGCGATTCAAAGGTGAACAGACCGCGACGCGAGCGACGGATTTCCGGTCCACGCAGGCCGGCTTTCTCGGCAGGACCGTTCGGAACCATGGTGATGATCCGCAGTCCTTCCTCCGTTTTGGTGACTTCATCAATTCCGAATTCGGGGCGAATGAACCGACCGTGCTGTATCAATTCGGGAACGATCCGGGCGACCAGATTGGATGGAATGGCAAATCCGATTCCGGAGTTCTGACCGGTTCGACTGGCGATCGCGGTGTTGATCCCGATGACTTCGCCATGCGAATTCAGCAGGGGGCCTCCGGAGTTTCCGGGATTGATTGCCGCATCAATCTGAATCACGGACTTGATCGAGCGAGCTCGCGTGACCGGCAGTGTCCGATCGAGACTGGAAATGATTCCCGTGGTCATTGTTCGTTCCAGACCAAATGGGTTTCCGATCGCGAAAACGCGCATTCCCACCTTGAGTTCAGACGAGTCGGCAAATCGTACCGGCACCAGTTTTTCAGGCGGGGCTTTGATGCGAACCACAGCCATATCGTTGATGGGTTCTCGTCCCACCAGCTCGGCCTCGAATTCTTCACCATCATGCATGGTCACCAGAATCCGCTGAGCGCTCTCGATGACGTGGTTGTTGGTCAGGATATGCCCCTGATGGTCGAGGATAAAACCTGACCCTGAGTCTGCGGTGGGGTTCTCTCCCAGAATTCCGCGCGCAGCACCGATGCGCGTGGCGATGTTCACGACGCTGCGATCATTGGCTTCGTAGACATAAGCGGCCACGGCTTCATCCGGAGCGAGGCCGGCGCTGTTGTAAACACGCGGGGCCACCATGTCGCTGAGCGCATCCTGCAGCACTCCTTCACTCAGCTCGGCCGATCCGGATGCCGCCTGCTTACGGAAAGAGACTTGTTGACGGCGGTCCTGCTGGGCCTGGGCCTGAGGAGAAATTTCCGTCAACTGAGACAGGCTGAGAACAAAGCCTGCGGACAGAATTGCAGAGAGTAAACACAGTGCAGCGGTCTTCATCGCTGCTTCCTCCGTGAATCAGCAATCAGAATCGGGCAGGAAATCACAGGGCGTTCGGCAAAGAGGGTGCAGAAAAGCGGTGATGTCAGAAGGTCACTAAAGAGGTCAGGAGCCAATAGCCAAACGGGGGCAGAAAAGGGGTCTGGATCCAATAGCCAAATGCAGTTCAGAAAAAGGGGTCAGGAACCAATAGCCAAATGGCCCGAAGGGTGCTCCGCACTATTGGTTCCTGACCCC
>JALQWE010000472.1 GCA_023258825.1 Planctomycetaceae bacterium
CAAATCCACTGCAGCTGCTGGAGGAGGTCGTCCGGGAGATGCCCCGAGTGACGGTGGTGGAGTCTTCGAACGACTATCTTCGGGTTGAATTTCGCAGCTTGCTGTTTCGTTTCTGTGACGACGTGGAGTTCTTTCACGAGGTCAGTTCCGGGCGGATTCACTTCCGGTCTGCATCCCGCGTCGGCTACTCCGACCTTGGTGTCAACCGACAGCGGATGGAAGAGATCCGCGCGAGATTTCTGGCACGGGCTCCGCGGGCGGCTGAGCAACAGGGAATGCAGGCACCGGTGCAGTCTGGGCGTGCTCTTGTGGCCGCTGCGACCCATGACGGATTCGGTTCGGACTCGTGGTGAGAGTGTCGCCAGGGCAATGAGACAACGCGTCGACATGCTCCGGTAACCCACTCATTCCTCAGGAATGCAAACGGTGGGCAAAGCCCGCTGCCATTCGATATTCTGATTGCCCAGTTGGCTTCGATCGAACCCGGGTCAGGCCTGAAACGTTTGAGCGTCGCGTTCCGCTCAGACGAAACGCGTCTACTAAGCTCACTGTAAAAGCCAACTTGCGAGCTACCCGGTAGCCGCCTGAATGCGTTCCTGCGTGCGGTGTCTATTTGCCTGCGGGAGGCTGAAAAGTGTGAGTGATGGCAGTTTCGAGGGCGAACTGAGCCTGCGGGCGTTGCCTGAAGCTGGGCGAAATGGGCGTCTTTCACGGGTTTTCAATTCACAAAAGATGGTGAATTTGCTAGAACCCGTGGGCCTCAGGGTGTTCAGGCGGTCTGTCCCTTGCCTGACAGTTCCGCTGGCGGAGTGCTGACGCAAGGATGTTAGCTGCATGTCTTCGTTCATCTTATTCATCTGCGGTTGCCTGCTGGGCGTGCTGTTTCTCAGCACCCTCTACGGCGACAGCCTGCGACTGAACGGACTGTTTGAAGGCCAGTGGCTTAGCCCTTTATTCCGCATGATCGTGCGTTTCTTCGCCGGTGCGGGGCAGTTGTTTGATGTGACGGCTCTGTTTACGCTGACGCATTTGTCGTGGGTTGTGGCTGCGGTATCCGGCAGTGCTGGATTGTGCCTCGTGCTGTTTCTGATGGGCGGCGGTCTGGCAACAGATGCGGCCGCATGGCAGAGGGACAGTTTTCAGCCGTTGAACTCAGGCGGCGTTCTGGACCGTGTTGCAGCCCTTCAGACCACAGCGCCTGTCCGCCTTGTCAGCCTCAACCGCAATGAACGCGATGATTCGTTGATGCTCAATCAGCCACGCGGTGGGCAGTATCTGGTGTTCAACCGTCCGGATAGCGTGCCCTTTCGGCCTCGTCCGGACCTCGCCGACGTGCCAGTTCCCGAACGCTCCGGTGGCTCAGCGGTTAACGGGCGTCCTCTGCTGGATGTCACGTTCCAGCGGTTGGGCAGCAACTCAGATTCGGATAGTGCTGAGCAAACGGGTGTTTTGGGGGAATTGATCGAATCGTTGCCGGAGCCTGGGTTCATTGATCGCGCCCTCAGCTCACTCGGCCGTGACGGATGGAGGGACAATCTCGGTGGTTACCGCAGTTCCCCCGCACGGACAAACGAAAGTCTGTCTGAATCAACATTCTCAGAGATGCGGGCACTGGAATCGGACATTCGGGTTCTGCCAGGATCAATGGTGGCCAGTCAGGACATTCGTGTGGAAAAGAGTGCCCCGACGGCATCGGAATCCGGAGAGATTTTCATTGAAATCAGCATCACCAATCCCGGATCGGAAGTCATCGACGGGCTGCTGGTGCGCGAGCATTTGCCTCGCCAGACTCTGGTGCGTTCCGCCAGTCCTGAACCTGTGTTTCGCGATGACACCCTGACGTGGCTCATCAACGATCTTCGACCCTCCGAAAATCGGACTCTGCAGTTCACCGTCTTCCCGACAGCAGTTCAGGAATCCGACTCCGACCTGCTGTTCGAATCTGACACTGAGGTTTCTGCTTTGCTGGCGGTGACCAGTCCGACAACGGTTTCAGACTCCCGTTCCAGTACCTCAACGACCCGCGAACCGGTCATGCGTAATCCCGTCGCACCCCGGTCAGTTGCGGCGTCAGATGTGCGGCTGACTATTGAAGAACCCCTGGAAACTCCGTTGGTTGGAGAGTGGACGCGGGTGGTCTTCAATGTGACAAATCTCGGAGATCTCAGCGCTTCAAATCTTAAACTGCGACTGACTCTGGATGATTCTCTGGACCACGCTGATTTGCTGGACCGTCCCAATGATCGTCAGGTGTATGTTTCGGTCAAACGACTGGAACCCGGTGAGTCGCGCAGTTTTCGGCTGGAGGTCCGTCCCATGCAACCCGGCAACAGCATCTCCACCGCTGAAGTGCTTTCGGAAGGCTCGCAGATCGGGCTGGAAGAGTTTCGGCTAACGGCGCGGGAGCAAGCGGCTGCCAACGAATGATGTGTTTGCCCGACAACCGTCGGCGGTCGTCGATGGCAGCGAGGAAACGTTTGGGGGCAAACGTTGGTAGTGAAGGCTGCCATAATCAGGCTGAATGTCACGCATGATCAAGCAACGCCTGAAGTCTGCATCTCGCGACGGTTCGACACAATACCCGCGCAGACCGGTGTGATGACCTTGCAGGTGAATACTCAGGACATCCGGTCTTACGCAGACACGCGGTGACCAGTCGGTCCGGTGGATGGCTCGGTGGACATGATGTAACGCTGATCGTCCTCCGGAAATTCAGCTGTGTTCTCCCAGGGCCCTGTGGCCAGACGCTGCTGGCTCCAGCGTCGTACGAGGCACACAACGCGTTCCAGAGTGTCACGGTCAAAGTATTCCAACCGCTCCTTCCCGGAAAAAGGATAGTCGACCGAGCGAATCACTCGGATCAGATCCGCCACCGACAAGCTGTGACGAATCTGGGCCAGAGACAAGGACGCTATGGATCTCAGATCCGGAAGTTCAGAATTCGTACTGGTACACGGAAAGCCGTTTTCCTGTTCGAAACTGAGACATTCGACCTCGCTGCCGAAGACTCGCTGCAGCGGTGGTTTGAGTTGACGCAGATCCAGAGGTTGCTGCACGACATGGGAGTACCCCGAATCGAGAGCCTGCTGAATCACTCGCAGATCTGCGTGACGCGACATCAGTACGCCGACAACCGCACCCCGTCCCCATACAACCTCCTTCAGCAACGGCAGGCCATTGCCATCAATCAGACCGTGGGCAATCAGACACAGGGAAAAAGGACCTCTCAGGCACAATTCCATCGCATCCGAACGGCTGCCTGCCACCATGATTTCTGCAGGCAGTGGTCGCAGCAGGCCACACAGTCGACGGATGGTCGAATGATCACTGTCTACGATAAGGATACGCCTGAGACTCATGACCATTCCGAACCAGAAAACGGGCTTAGAGGCGTTTCGGACACAGTGCCTTGCAGCACCGACTGTTCAGAGCAGGATTAATACGCGGCCACTTTTCAGGGGTCAGCCTGGATTTCGCAGATCATGTCGAAGGAGATCCCGGGAGTCTGCCTTTCGACGTCGAAGCGAAGAGAGCGCATGATGCGGACCGCGGGCATCATCACGAAGATTCAGACAGGATTGCCGGGACCTTGACGCCCATTCCTGGAAAACGTTCATTGCGATGGCTCCTGGAGACCTGCAAACTCGATGATCCTGTTGCCAAAAAACGACCCGTTGCAGCGATGGTTAGCCAAAAATTCGACTGAAGCTTCAGCAACTCTGACCG
>JALQWE010000473.1 GCA_023258825.1 Planctomycetaceae bacterium
GGGTCCCGGTCCTGGCCCCTCAACCCGCTCAGGTTGAACAACGTCCCCGCCTTTGCCAGCCACAAGCCCCGCACCAACGGCGTTGGCCACTTCAGGGGTGGCACCGTCCGCCGGAGGTGACAACGCAGCGCTGGATGGCTCCCCGATCGCGTCTGCCGGCAGTGCCTCTGGCGACGTCCTCATGGTTTCCGACCGCCGCGGTGTCACCTGAATGGCAATCCTCGTTTCTGCCGAATTCAGCACAATGCGAGTCACTGACACGCCGGTGTGCAGATCAAAGACTGGCTTCTGGGCATCCTGCCAGGCCGACGCCGTGTCAGGCGTCAGAATCAGTCGCCCGGACAGCAGTGATAGCCCCTGACGCGGCGTTTCCGGAAGCCGCAAGACCGATGATCCGGGAACACGTGCCAACCAGCCCGCCCCCTCGATCCGCAGTTTCAACTCAAACGGATCCGCCACAGCAAACCACTGCGATCTCAGAAACGACGCGCTGTTCACCACATTCATTTCCGGAACAATCGTGTCGCCCCCCGGAATCTGATTCAACGTCGTCCATGTCGCAGTCCGCGGTTCGGCCACCAGCACCGTCCGACTGTCCGCCTGCAGAAACGCAGGAGTCGCCAGTGGTTCTGCCGGCGGAACATCGGCCGCACCTGCCTCGGGCGGCTCCGGATTCACTGGTGACGTCCCCACGCCCGTGCCCGGTTCCACCGCAGCACCCGTGTCAGTCGCGACAGACTCCGCAACCAGCGGTGCATTTCCGCCCACGCCAGTCACCGGGCTTGCGGCCCCTGACACGTCCGCGCCCGCAGGTGAGTTTGTCGCCTGCGCCATTTCTGTCCCTGTCCCGGCGTCCGTGACAGATTGACTTCCAGACTCTGCACCTGCGTCGGCAACCAGACCGACGTCCGCCGGATTGTCGACCGCCTCAGGCCCGGCCTCACCGGCATTCACCGCCTCGCCACCCGGCAACACACCCTTCGCAGCAGCATCGCCGCCAGCGGGTGACGACGAGCTCGTCCCGGACACAAACAAACTGCGGTCGGTGACCAGCGACAGCAACCAGATTCCGGCCAGGACCGTCACCGCCAGCAACGTCCCGCGACGCCTGCCGGACTGGGGCAGGGCTGGCGGCTTCCATGCGGTGTCTCCGTTGGATTCCCCCCTGACCGCAGTCGCAGGGACACCAGACTCAACCTGTCCCGTTTCCGTCGGTCGCAGCGCATACAGTCGATCTCGCAGGCGCGGTTCCAGTGGCACCGGATCACGCAGCATGCCCAGCAATTCATGCGCCGACGCGACTTCCGCCAGCAGGGAATCCGACGCCAGAATCTTCTGCTCCAGTCGAGCCACCAGGTCCGGGGTCAACTGATCGTCGAGGTATTCAGCGATGTGATTTGCATCCACCATCGGCGTCTCCTCGATCGCCGACGCCACACGTCGCTTCCGCTTCACCTCACGAATTCGCTCCAGCAACTCCGCAGCAAATGCACTCTTACTGACCTTCTGCCCGATTTCCCTGGCCTGCACAGGCGACAGTCGGTCGTCCATGTACGCCAGCAAAGTTCTGAGTGTCAGTCGCATCGCAATCACCCCTTACCGATTCAACCCGCGGACCAAACTGCGGAAGACCCTGCCAACGACAAATCTTCAGCGGCGTGCAGCGCCCGGATCTGCGTTCCATGAATCAAATCCGGCGGGCCTTGTTAACTGTGGAAACCAGACAGAGATTTCGTACAGGTATTTCTGCGGAAACGCGAATTTCCAAAAAATCGAGCAAAAATGGTCCGGATTTTCATGGAATCGCCAGACCCGGTTGATCCACACCCCCGTGGGCTCGCCAGTCTCATCCGTTCAGCCGCGGCAGACACCGCCCCGAAAAACGGGGGAAATTCTCCACAGCCCCACGACTCTGCTTGCCATTCACCGCCCGCCGGCTGACAATCGAGGCGCATCGGATGTCCAGGGCGCCCTCGCAACCCGCGCTCACCAGTCCCTGCTCTGGCCGATGGACCTCCGTGACAAACTTTCGCCCCGCGGAAAACGCATATGCACCACCGGTTCTCAATTCTGCTGCTCGCGTTCAGCCTGGCCATCACCGCCACCCGATCCGTCGTCGCTCAGGATCGCCCGTTCTTCCAGCGGCTGCAGGACGCCACACTCGAAGTGCTTGGGATTTCCCCAGTGATGCGTGTCGAACAGCTTCACGGTAACGAAGGGCCAGGCGAAGTCGTTATGGAAGGTGGGATCATGGAAGGAGTGGCTATTGGACGGGCGATCATTGGTGAGGCCGTCATGGGCGAGGCGATCGTCGAAGCGGCCCCTCCCGAACGCGTCAAACAACAGCGACAGTCCACGACCGATCGACTTCGCGCTCGCCTGCAGGCGATGGCCGACTGGGTCAAACACCAGTGCCCGCTCGACGCCAACCAGGAAGCTGCCCTGCCGCAGCTGATCGAAGAACTGTTACAACAGAGTCAACAGCCAAAGCCGTCAAATCTTCAGCAGCAGCAGGTCTTCAGCAGCAACCTGCAGCCCACATCGCCCGTGCTGTTCGCAGGACTCAACGGCATCGGTTTCCAGATCTCCCGGGAATTCATCGAACTGCTGCACAAACGTCTGCTGACTGAACCTCAGAAGAAGACCCTGAGCACCGCGTTGGACGAACGTCGCCAGCGTCTGCAGGCCACATGGAAAGAGCATCTCATCTTCCTGCTGGATGAAGAACTGTTCCTCACCCCCGAACAAGTCACATCCTTAAACAGAGAACTGGCCTCCACGCAGGTCCAGCACTCACTCTATGCGTTTCAGCCGCAACCTTATTTCCTGCCCTACGAATCCATCGAGAAAGTTGTGTCCGACAAGTTGGGCACATCCTTCCTCGACGAAAATCAACAGGCCCACCTGAAAAACCTGCTCACAGCTGATCCCAATCAAAACGTCATCACCATTGATGCCTCCATGACGTCCGACGACATGGCGCAGGGGATCGCCACCAGAAGTCAGCGGCAGGAACAACATTTCCTGCTGTGCACTGCCGTCCGCATCGGCTGGTATCGCAACATCATGAAACTTGAGCCGGAAAAGGTCCGCCAACTGGAGGTGGCCGCTAAGGGCGCAGCTCGAGATGCCGCGACGGAATGGCGCGACACCACCAATAACTCTGTGGAAAACATTCTGCAGAACATCGAACAATTCGCCGGCAATGTCTCCATGGGCGTCGCCGAACCTGTCCTCAATCCGGATCGAAATCAGATCTGGGCCAAAGCCATCGCTCAGATACTCCCAAACGCCACCAACGATCCCATGCTGGCCAGCCGCGATGCGAACGCTACCCGCATCCGCGCCGAAGTCCTTCTGGCCCTTCTCGACGAAGAACTCTGGCTCACCGGCGAACAACGCACAGCGCTGCTGCCACTCGTTGCCGCCACAATGCCCCGCGTCATTCCCAAACAGTACCCGGACTATTTTCGTGACATCACTCTGGTCGCCTATCCGCTGACGCGGATGGACGAAGCGCCCCGCAATGCAGTGCTCACACCCCAACAGCAGGTTGTCTGGGGACAACTTGCCGCATTTTTCAGGATCAGAAAGGAATTCGGACAGGGAGCCGTTGAGTTTCTGATGCAGGATATGGGAAACTGGACACTGATGCTGGGCGAATGATTCACCGAACGCACCACCCCGCGTTCAGCCGAAACTTCAGCTCATACACAAACACGCGG
>JALQWE010000474.1 GCA_023258825.1 Planctomycetaceae bacterium
GGAGCTTTGTCAGCCGTGTTCCGGGGCCACGGTTCCGCAGCGAATCACAGTTCCGCCGCAGGAAGAGACTTGACAACGCGCATGGAACTGGGGGTGCTGGAGGGCGACCCGTGAATGCCGCGTTGAACATTTCCCGGCGTGCCCCTCGAGTGGCTTCCGACACCTCGGCCGGCACGATCCTTTTCCGACAATGTGGTAAAACCTTGTCCTGCAGGCAAACGCGGGATCAGGAACGGCGCATCAGTCGGCCGCGAAGATCCGCGACCAACACCTGCAATTGCTCAGGCGATTGATTGCGTAAGCTGGCGTCGTCACTGATTGGGTCCCCATTCAATTCCTGCAGGGTTTGAATGAGACTGATTCGGCCCATGAGCGTTCCTTCGGCTCGTCCTTGCTCCACCCCCAACTGCATTCCTCTCTGCAGACCCTGCTGAATGCCCTGCTGAATGCCCTGCTGAATGCCCTGCTGAATGCCCTGTTCGATGCCCTGCTGAATGCCCTGCTGAATGCCCTGCTTTAAACCTTGCTCAAGGCCCTGTTGGATTGATGATTCCAGAATCCACTTTTGATCCCGAAGTGCCTTCTCTCGCGCGTCGTACATGGTTTTATCCTCAGTAATCCTGGCGATCCGTTCGATGGACTCAGTGGCCCGCCAAAAGGCGAGATCGGGAAATAAGCGTTTCAGTGTCTCGGCATCATACTCGTGAGCATTCAGCAGCCAGTACAACCAGCGATCCAACGGGGTGGCTCCGGACAAATCGCTCTCCCGCAGATTATACCACCCCAACTCCAGCGTGTGAACTTCCAATGTCTCTTCAAGGCACCGTCCTGTCTCACGGTCGATCAGGCGAAACGCATGATGTACCCGGGCAGAATCGGCCCAAAGCCGTCCCTTGAGAAGACAAATGCAATACACAGGCTTCAGCAGCTGGTAATTCTGGCCGGCTCTCATCTGTCCGGCAAAGACTTCGCAACCATAGAAAACCATGCGTTTCGCGAGTCCCGGCGTCGTTGTGACCTGCATCTCGATGTCATAGACAGCGCCCTCGCCGTCAACGGCCCGAATATCCAGAATCGACAGTTTGTCGTCATGAAAATCCTGTGGATTGAATGGATTTTGCGGCGTCACATTCACAATCGGCACTCGGAGTTTCAGTATCGCGTTCAGTAGACTGACCAGCGCCAGTGTATTGCCTGGAGTGCCGAAGGTTTTTTTGAACGCGAAGTCATTCGTGGGGCGAATGCCGATGGGAATCATGCTCTGCCTGCCTGGTATTCACTACCTGCTCACGACACACGTGAAGACAAACCTCCGTAAAGCGTGTCACTCCATATCACCCTACAACGCATTCCTTTCCGGCGCGGCATAAATCTCCACGATTTTTCAATTCAAAATCGCTGAACAGCCCGGAAGCCTCTCCGGCTTTGCTCAGCAACGAAAAAAGCGTCACCCGGAGCAATTTCCTTCGCCAGCTTCGGGGGCGCTTCGAGTTCCAGTCAGTTCCCCGGAACAACACGTCGGTCCGTTTTGCGCAATTCAGTCTGCATGCCGCAGTCGCGCTCGACCCGGCTCATTTTTCGCGTTGCTTGTTGGCCTGATAAATCTCTTCCATTTCAATCAGGCTCACCTCATTCATCGAACGGCCTGTGGCTTTGACGGCTGCTTCAATCGCCTGAAATCGCCGCGAAAACTTGGCATTCGTCTTCCGCAGGGCTTCTTCCGGGTTAATTCCCCAGCGACGGCCGATATTCGCCAGCACAAACAGCACGTCGCCCAGTTCCGATTCCGCCCGGTCACGCGTTGCCGCGTCAACGATCGGTGTGTCCGGTAAACGCTCGGTGCGGACATCCGCGGCCACATGCGGAATCTGTTCCGTGCCAAACAGCTCCACGGCAAGTTCCGCCGTCTCTTCCTGAAGTTTATCAAACAGCATGCGTCGGTCCGGAAAATCATAACCCACCGCGGCCGCACGGGCCGTGATCCGTGCGGCCCGGGCCAGCTCCGGAAGCGTCGCAGGAATGCCTTCCAACCGCGACGCCCGTGCCGGCTTTTCCTGCTGCTTGATCGTCTGCCAGCGGGCGCGGATCTGATCCGTCGTCGCCCCCTGTTCGTCGCCAAAGACGTGCGGATGTCGACGAATCATCTTGTCCGTCAGCAGCCGCACCACTTCCTCCAGCCCGAAGCGGCCTTCGTCCGCGGCAATCTGAGCATCCAGGATCACCTGCAGCAGCACATCCCCCAGCTCTTCGCGGATGGCGTCGTTGTCGTCTGCGTCAATCGCCTCCAGCAGTTCATAAGTTTCTTCCAGAGTGTACGGCTTGATGGTTTTCAGCGTCTGCTGCCGATCCCATGGGCAGCCCTGAGGAGACCGCAGGGTCGCAATCACTTCGCACAGTCGCTGAAATTCCGGGAGCAAACTGGAAAAATCAGGCGGCGTACCGGGTGAAGGAGTTGTCATGAGACGAATTCCCGTGGGCAAGTGACCAGAGCAGGTGCGGGGGGGAACTGGACAGCTACCAGAGCTTCCACCACGGCTGTGCAGGTCGCTTCGGTGGCGGCGGTGGAGGTGCTGAGAATCCCTGAGGACGGCGAACGGACTGGGACTGCAGCACTTCACCTTCCGGCAGCAGCAGACAGCTGAGTTCCCCGTCTGCCCCGGCTCCGGTGTCCACATTGACCATACCCTGAGCAAACTGGACCTGCGGGACCGGCACGTGGCCCACGATCAGCGGCACCGGCGCATCCATAGGAGCGCCCAGCAGCACGAAATCCTTGGAATACAGCCAGGGCGGATTGGACAGCGTGTAATCGCGTTGCCGCAGGATCCGCAGCTGAGTGTCGAAGGGCAGATTGCGATCCATGCCGGCATGGACAAACAGAAAATCCGGATGTTCGATACACCATGGCAGATCGGCCATCACGCGTTTGTGTGTTTCCGGCATAGCGGCCTTCAGAGCTTCGATGTCCCCATGCGGGACGCCGTAGGACGCGAAGGTGGATTCGGAATTGTAGTTTTGAATCCAGCGACCGGCGAAATCCAGAAACGGCGGAGTTGGCAGCAGCCCCAGTGCCCCCATCATGGCGAATTCGTGATTGCCACAGAGCCAGGTGACTTTATCGTGCTGCGACTGCAATTCAAAAAAGATGCGGACCGCCCCGGCAGAATCCGGCCCGCGATCCACCATATCACCGATGAACAGGATCCAGCGTTTTTGAATATCGGGAAGCCGCGCCAGCTGGCCAATGATCTGCTTCAGTTTTGCGGTTTGCCCGTGCACGTCCCCGATCACCGCCACGGGACCATCGATACGCTGTGGAACTGAAGCCATAAAAACAGAACTTTGGCAATAGCATTCGACCCGCAACGTCCCCCCACCGGGCGGCCACGCTGAGTATCCTGCGAACGCGATGAAAACAACAAAACCCGCACTCCTCCCGAGTGACAAACGAAAATTCTACCCGACCCACCGCCGATCTCCAACTGCAACAGCGAACAGAGAAAAGGCGTTCTTTGGGAGCGACGGTGTTTGGTATGGTCAAGGTTTCCATAAAAAAAAATGATCCAACGGAGTCTGTTTCGACGTTTATCGGAGGCAGAATTCGACCGAGTGCGCGCACCGGGGGCCAGCCCCCGAACCCCCGGGATTTTTTAGGCATGGCGCCGGTGTTCAATCGTTGCTTTCAGCGTGTTC
>JALQWE010000475.1 GCA_023258825.1 Planctomycetaceae bacterium
GCCAGCGTCACCGGGGGCTTCATCGCGCTGGCGGATGCCGTAAAGCAGATTGTCACCGCCCGACCGGAAAGTTTCTCGCGGCCGGTGCTGACCGACACGGTCGCCGCGGTCAGTGTCGGCGTGGTTGAGGGATGTCCCGTGCTGGACCTGGACTATCAGGAAGACAGCCGCGCAGAAGTGGACATGAACGTGATCATGACGGGCTCGGGACGCTTCATTGAAGTGCAGGGCACCGCCGAAGGGGCGCCGTTTGATCAGGAGATGCTGAATCGGATGCTGGATCTTGCTCGGCACGGCATCGCGCAATTGTCTGACATTCAGCGACAGTGACTTCCACGATCGTGACGGGCTGCGGCCCGAAGCACAGGCCGTTGTCGTGGGATCGCGACGATTCGTTGAACCCCACGGGCAGATTCCGCTTACCGGACTGCATGACGTCTTCAACGGGGTCGAGAATTCGGGAAACATCACCAGCGTTGCGGGTGTGAATTGAAGCCCATCCCGTTCGCAACTAGAGTTCACCAGCGCGGCCGTGCCGGACAAATCACGCTCTAAGCCGTATCGCAGCCGGGAATGCCGCCGGCAGCAGGCCGTGTCGAAACCCGTGATCGTCAACGCCTCTGCCGCACACCGTGCTGCAGACATCATTCCATTATCAGGGAGTCGCCGAGCGACGATGCAACTGTCTGAACTTCCCGTCAATGGGCCATGGGGTGAACAGCATCTGCTGGGGTTGGAGCGACTGACCGCATCGCAGTTGACCACGGTCTTTGAACTGGCCGACGCCCTGAAAGTGTTGACGCATGATGGCACAGAACGCCTGAGTGTGTTGAAAGGGGTTGTGGTCGCCAATCTCTTCTTCGAAAACTCCACGCGCACACGAACCAGCTTCAGCCTTGCGGCACGTCGTCTCGGTGCCGATACCGTCGACTTCTCCGCAAGTTCCAGCAGTTTGTCGAAGGGTGAGACCTTCATAGACACGGCACTGACAATTGAGGCGATGGGCGTGGACATGGTGGTGTGTCGACACCGCACGCCTGGCGCTCCGCATCTGTTGTCGCGACATTTGAAGGCCGGGGTACTGAACGCCGGGGATGGAACGCACGAGCACCCGACGCAGGGGCTACTGGACATCTACACGATTCGTCAGCATCGCGGTCGCATTGCCGGACTGACTGTGGCACTTGTCGGCGATATCCGTCACAGCCGCGTCGCCCGCTCGAACATTCACGGGCTGGTCAAACTGGGAGCCCGGGTCATTGTGTGCGGCCCATCGACTCTGGTGCCACCGGAAATCCGGCAGCTGGGAGTGGAAGTGGCGTGGAACCTGGACGAGATCCTACCGGAAGTGGACTGTGTGAATCTGCTGCGAGTGCAGTTCGAACGTCAGCGGGGCGCGTTTTTCCCGTCGATCACCGAATACGCGACGCTGTTCGGAATGAATGGTGAGCGGATCCGTCGTGCGAAGAAGGACCTGCTGGTGCTTGCACCGGGGCCCATCAACCGGGGCGTCGAGTTGACACCGGAGGTGGCGGACGGTCCACACTCCGTGATTCTGGACCAGGTCTCCAATGGGCTGTTGATTCGCATGGCCTGTTTGTCGCTGCTGGCAAAAGAACGCCGGGCGGGCCAGAGAGGTGTGGCGTGAGAAATCTGCTGATTGCTGGAGGTCGGGTGATCGACCCGGCCAGTGGGCGTGATGAAATTGCCAACGTGCGTGTTGTCGATGGAAAAATCGCCGCGATTGAGCCTGCAGGCCAACAGCCGTCGGGGGCAGGGCAGGGGGCGGGTGAATTTCCATGTCTTGACGCGACGGGACTGATTGTCAGTCCGGGGTTCATCGACCTGCACGTCTCACTGCGGGAACCAGGTTACGAAGAAGACGAAAGCACCGCGACAGGAACCCTCGCTGCTCTGGCCGGTGGCTTCACCACCATTGCGGCTCAGACAGACACCAGTCCGGTGATTGACAATCGTTCGGCGGCGGAATTTGTGCGACTGCAGGCGGATCGGGCGCGTCACTGTCGCGTATTTCCGCTGGGAGCGATCACCAAGCAGCACAAGGGTGAAGAGCTGGCCGAAATCGGTCAGCTGGTGCAGGGTGGAGCGGTCGGCTTCTCAGATGCCCGACACCCCGTGGCGAATTCGGAAGTGATGCGTCGTGCGCTGGAATACACTCGCATGTTTCACCGACCTGTGCTGCACTTTGCCATGGTGCCGGAGCTGGCGGACGGGGGAGTAATGCATGAGGGCTTTCAGTCGACTCGCCTGGGGCTGCGTGGCATTCCCGCAGCTGCTCAGGACATCATGACAGGGCGTGATATCGCGCTGGCGGAACTGACCGGGGGCCGGGTACACGTCATGTGCGTCACCACTCGTGACTCGGTGTCCCGCATTCGTCAGGCCAGAGCGAATGGGATCGCGGTGACCTGTGACGTGGCTCCGCATCATCTGCTGCTCACTGATGACGTCATGTCCAGCTTTGACACGATGTACAAGGTCAATCCGCCACTGCGAACGCGAGACCATGTTGACGCGTTGATTGGTGGACTGAAGGACGGCACCATTACAGCGATTTCCTCGGACCACCAGCCCCGGGCCCTGGAAAAGAAGCAGGTGGAACTCGACGTAGCTCCATTTGGAATCAGTGGGCTTGAGACAACTCTGGCGGTCTGCGTGACCGCACTGATTGAACCGGGGCACCTGACCTGGCTGGAACTTCTGGCGCGGCTCACCGTCGGACCGGCCGCGGTCCTTGGGTTGTCGCAGGGAACGCTCAGTGTGGGCCAGCCCGCCGATATCACACTGATCAACCCGGGCTCACGCTGGACCGTGGACGCAGGGCGTTTTCAGTCTGCCGGGCGCAATACGCCATTTCACGGATTGACACTCACAGGACAGGTCGTTTCAACACTTGTCGACGGTGAAGTTCGCTGGTCTCGGCCATAAACCGGCCAGCGCCGTCTGTTTCAAATCAGGTTTCAGAACACTCTTGCTGAAGGAATGAAGAATGACAGGCTATACAGTACACACCGGAGCGTCGAAGAAATTCGTCAGCGGCTGGGATCGGGTATTTGGCGCGTCCGAATCAAAGCCGGCAGCGAAGAAAACACAGAAGAAAGCCGGAAAAAAGTCGCCAAAAAAGGACGGAAAGTAGTCCAAATGCCGTAATAACGATCACCACACCCCGGGTGTTATACAATTCCACCAGATTCTGCTTGCATCAGGTGTCAGGTGCTGGCCACGATGCTGTCTGCGGATCTGTTGGAATGTGTCCGGGGCACGCAGTCCCAGTCCGATGGAAAACTCCGCAGCGGGCCTTAACTGGCGGAGTGTGACTGGTGGCGTCCGGGGTGACAGAACTGCTGACAGCCACTCTGTCAGCAGTCATGGATTTTCTGGCCCCGCTGCAGTGCTCGCTGTGCGGTCAGGCTGATTCCGCAGGTGCCGGGTTTCATACCTGTTACTGCGACGAATGCACAAACAAATTGTGTCCGGCACCGCAGTTTCGCTGCCAGCGTTGTTCGGCGGAAATCGGCCCGTGGTCCGACACAACTCAGGGCTGCATTCACTGCCGAGGTCGTCGGCTGCGATTTGACTCGGTGGTCTGCCTGGGAATGTACGACGAGTGGCTTCGGAAGGCGATGTTATCGGCCAAGTGGTCGTACTCCGCCGTACGCATTCGATCGCT
>JALQWE010000476.1 GCA_023258825.1 Planctomycetaceae bacterium
ATCAAACGGATGCACACGGGAGTGGAAGCGGACTGGCGCCGGTGTTTTACGGTGGACATTGTGAATGGCCACCCGGGACACGAACTGAAGTACGGTGATCGCAAACTGGTGGGGACCTACCTGCGAGTCGGTCTGCTGGGTGAGAATACGTGGCGGACCTACAAGCTGCGTCAGGACTTTGCTCCGGCTCAGAAAGTGCAGACCGAGGACGACATCAGTGTGTCTGTGGTGGTGCCTCGTCGACATTTGCAGCATCTGGGAACTGTGCTGACGGAAGAGACCAGTTACAAGTTTGTGCAGAATTGCGAGTACCGGCTGTTTCAGCGTCCGGACGATGCCATTCATCGGGGCCTGGACCGTCAGACGGAAGCGGACCTGGCGCGGGCGGACAACTTCATTGTCAACTTTGAACCACTCTCACGGCGGCAGGTGAGTGAGATTTGTGATCGTCCGGTGGATCTGAGTCAGTTCACCTCGCCGATGCAGCGGCTGCTGCAGGAGATGATGGAGAGTGATGACAGTTACGTGGTGTGCTCCAACACCCCGCGACTGGTCAACGGTGTTCCGAGCAGGAATCCTCGGTACCTGCAACCGCGTCCGGACCTGATCAACCCGGTTAACAAGTACGTCGGGGAGATGGGGATTCGTTTGTCGCGGGCCGTTCCGTTGGACAAGCCCGTACATTCACCTGTGCAGGCGGTGTTGATTGGTCGACGCAACAACCCACCTGAGCCTGCACGGGGAATTCGGCCGCTGGCGGTGTACAATCCGATCCATTACCAGGAACTGCCTGAGTTGTTCATGGACTTTATCAGTGCCTTGTCGGGCAAGAGCCCGTCAACGACTGGTGCGGGCAGTGAAGGTGCCTTGACGAAAGGGCCGTTCAACTGTCTGCGGCCGATCACGGATCTGAACAACGCGTTGGTCAGTTATCTGCTGACGAACCTTGCCGGCTTCTCGACGCCTGCGGGTCACATTGGTTCTGAAGTGCGTGTGGATCACGACATCAGTCTGCTGATTCCGGAAATCTGGTGTCGACTCAGTCCGCAGGAACGATCGGCCGAATTTTTGATTCAGGAGCAGTTGCTGGAGAAAATGGAGGACTACACGCACGAGGGGCGGTTGATTCCGGCCAGCCGACTGGGTTGGCGAATTACCTCCCGCTTCATTCGGCGTTTTGCTGGGCGTGTGTTTGACAATCCGAACAAGGTGTTTGACAAATCGATCCTGTGTCCTGAGAGCCAGGATGCCGACGCATTTGCGGATGGTGTGCTGTACATCGCCGAAGCGCAGCAGCGGATTGCGAAACTGTACTTTGAAGATGGTTCTATCGAACTGGCGTGTCCCCCTCTGAAGGCCCTGCTGCACATTATGGCTCATGGGACCTGGGAAGGTCGGACGGTCAGTGATCCACAGGTTCGCAGCCTGTTCACACTGGAATCCATGCTGTCCTCAGAATGGTACGCTCAGAGGTTACGAGTGCGGCAGGAGCGGCAGCAGGCGTTGTGGCAGCGTCATGTTCAGGCGCTGGACACGTTCCTGAACAGCAACGAGTATGCCGAAGAGAAGTTGCAGATGGATATTGCCGGCCGACTGGAGTTTGCACGCAGAACGCTGGAGAAAGTGATCTCGGCGGAATATCTGGAAGACCTGCAGGGGACTCTGGGGGCAGACACGTTGTGAAAGGATGCGAGGTTTAGGGGCATTCCGTGAGCAGCAAGCTTGCGGTCTGCCCTGCCCGGCTGTGATAGCTGGCTGGCCGTGTGGGTTGACGTGCGGGGCGTTCAGGTCGACATCGGTGTTGAGACGACAGTCCGCCATGGTGGACTGTCAGGGGTTGCAGATTCGTCGACGGACGTCATGACGTGATGTTTGCGTTGAGTGTTGTTGAGTGAATTAATTCTGGAGTGACCGCCGGAGTGAAAACGGTGGGTGGACGATGATCGGGAAAGACACATGGCCTTAATTCCACTGTTGGAAGAGCACGAGCTGCCGCCGGGAAATTGTCGGGAGGTCGTTGCGGAGGGCCGGGTTTTTGCGATCTATAATGTGGAGGGAGAGTTCCACATACTGGATGGGATCTGTCCACATGCCGGTGGTCCGCTCGGCAAGGGGACTTTGCGGGGCAGTGTGGTCACGTGTCCGTGGCATGGCTGGCAGTTGGACGTCAGGACGGGACAGCACTGTCTGAATGCGCGAGTTTGTGCTGCTCGATATGCGGCCGTACTCCAGGATGGTAAGGTACTGGCCGACGTTGGCTGAGCGGGATGTCCGAGATGCCGGGACAGGAAATCGTGGCTGGTAGGCTGCTGGATTTCTATGTGCAGCGATATGGGATGGCCGAGTGGTCGGACGATGGATTCTGAGTTCTCGGGCGGGACCGTGTCATGTTGCGAAACCCTGATTTGAGCTGGTCGGCGTTGTCTGCGTTTGCGCGTTCGATGGCGCGGCTGATTGAAGCGGGTGTGGACATTCGCAAGTCACTGCAGACGGCAAGTCGACAGTCTCCGGATCGTCGAACGGGGCCTGCGGTTGAGAAGATCCGGCAGGGAGTTTCCGGAGGAAAGACGCTGACGGAAGCGATTCGGGAGCAGGGGCCGTTGTTTCCTGCGTTGTTCTGCGATCTTGTGGACGTGGGAGAGCAGACGGGGCATTTACCGGAAGTGTTTGCGGCGCTGGCGCGGTACTATGAATCGCGGTTGAAGCAGTTGCGAGAGTTTCGTTCGGCGGTTGCGTGGCCGATCATTCAGTTTGTGGCGGCGATTGCCATTATCGGGCTGTTGATTTTCATTCTGGGCCTGTTGCCTCCAGCGGGGGCGGACGGCAAGCCTTTTGATGTTACAGGGCTGGGGCTGTCGGGAACGAGTGGCGCGGTCAAGTGGATGTGTGGCTGGCTGGCGATTGCGATTGGGGGATACACCGGCTGGAAATTCACCAGGAATCATGTGTCCGGGCAGCAGATGCTGGATCCGTGGCTGCTGAGAATACCGGTGCTGGGAACGTGCCTTCAGTCCTTTGCGATCTCGCGTTTTGCGTGGTGTTTTTCGCTGACGCAGCAATCCGGGATGTCGATACGTCCATCGCTGGAATGTAGTTTTCGAGCGTCGGAGAATGGCGCCTTCAGTGCTGTCGCGGGACAGGTGTGGAAGGATGTGGCGGATGGAACGTCGCTGACAGACGCATTCGTGAATGCACAGATTTTTCCGGACGAGTTTCTGCAGGTTGTGGCGACGGCGGAGGAAACGGGCACGGTGCCGGAGCAGTTGTCGCGGATGAGTCATATCTTTGAGGATCAGGCGCGTCGCAGCATGAGCCGGTTGACGGCGGTGCTTTCGGGCACGGTCTGGGTGTTCACCGCCGGATTGATTATCTACTTCATCTTCCGGCTGGCCATGATTTACGTGGGGACTCTGACCGAAGCCAACCGGCAGGTGTTCGGTTGAATTTGACGTGCATTCACGGTGTGGAGATAATTTGCGGCAGGTTTGCCGGGCGATGAGGGCTGGCAGCAGTGCGGAAGGAATTACAGGCGCGCGTGCCGGGTGATTGCGGACCTGTTGGTGACTGATGTTGGAGCGGAGAATCGGGAGGGAAATGATGCCGACATACGTGTACGGGGTCATTCTATCGGACGAGGATGACGAGGCGATTGGGGATGTGTTTGAGGTGGAACAGGGGATTC
>JALQWE010000477.1 GCA_023258825.1 Planctomycetaceae bacterium
CTCAAAAAATCGCAGACTTCCGTCCCGATTCCCATCAACAATCACCAGCTTCCCATTCTGAGAAAACACGGAAGCCCCCGGCGATTTGTCTCCCAGCGAGACCAGCACAGGTTGCTTCTCGTTTCGGGATGAAAAGCTCGCGACGCCCCGACCGTCGGTCACCGAAATCTCGCGTCCATCGGTGCTGACCCAGCACCCGCGGATTTCGGCTTTCAATGGGGTTTGCAGCACTCTCAGGGCTTTGCGAGTTCTGAGGTTCCAGACATGCACATACTGGTCGACAGTGATGGAGAGCACCGTTGTCCCATCGCGACTGATGATCAGGTGTTTCAGTTCTGCGCGTCCACCGTCCTGAAGATGTCCCCGGTAATCCTCCGCAAATTTCATTTCGCCGGTCGGTGTCACATCAAAGATCAGAATCTGGCCGTCCCGTCCCGCCACCAGTATTTGTGTTCCCTGAGGGCTGAAAACAATCTGCGTGTTTGATGTGATATCGTGCAGTGGTACGGTGGTCCCGATGATTTCCCCGGTGCGAGTGTCGGCCAGCATCAGTGCATTGGTGTGAGTCGCCAGTACCAGTCGGCTGCCGTCCGCTGACAATGCCATCGCAGCAGCACGAACCTGAGGAAAGGAAATCCGCGGAACGACAGTACGTGCGGCAATGACGCGTGCTGTACTGGCGGCCGTATCCGGATCAATGCTGAGCAGCATCGAGGCCTCACGGAAGACTTCATTGAACGCGTCACGTTTCATGGTGCCGCCCGGCACACGCAGAATCCCAAGTGCACGCGGCAGTCCCGGAAGTTTCTCCATGCGTCTCAGAAACTCGGCCTGAGTGAGACCAAATTCCGCTGCCGCCATGTTTGTGGGGATTTCTGCCTGAAACCGCTGTGACATGCTGGACACGGGTTCTCCCGCGCGGCTGGTGTTGGTAATCCCCAGCTGACTGAGCGTCTTCAGATAGGCCTGGCTGTCGGATTTGTAGTAGCCATCCAGAGTGCTCTGGCCCGGGTAGATTGCCTGCAGGTAGCCGACATTGTCGAAGGCCCCCGAGTTGATCTCCAGAAATGGGCGAATTTCATCTTCTTTGCGAATGATACCGGCGAAGTGGCATGAGAAGCAGGAAACACCATTGATCACGGTGCGGTCATGCGTCGCCGGATCACTCACGATTGCCGTTGGTCCGCTGTCCAGCCGAGCGCCAGAGCCATCAGAGAGCATGTACCCCTGCAGACCATTTGGCAGCGTAAAAATCAACTCACCCCCATCATGCTGAAACGCCTGATCCCCAACGGGGCCTTCAGGATACTCAAACAGATTCTGGCGTCCGGTGTTGACAGCAAAGTCGTAGCTTTTCCAGTAGGCACCGTAGGCGATTTCGTGACGTTCAATGAGACGGTTATTGCGGGAAACGCCCGAACGGTTGAAGCCTGCGCGAACGATCTTTTCCTGTTCGATATTTGCGGGCGCATCGACATGCAGCAGCAGCTCCAGTTCTTTTTCCGTATCCGGGATTCGCAGCACCTGGTGGTACAGCGGCGGTCGTGATGCCTTGAACACAAACCAATCCGCTCTGACCCATGGTTCCGGCGTGCCACACTGCTCCGAACAGGCATCTGCCAGAGGGACATCGGGCTCGAATGGGTACGGATTGACGCCGAGTATCAGTTCCCAGATTTCGCTGCTCCAGTTCAATTCCCGAATATCGACGCGCAGAATTGTGCGGCTTTCATTGACTTCGTGAGGCAGCACGATCTGCCGTCCCCACGACAGGCTATTGATCAGTTTTGCAAAGGCCAGACGGTAGGTCTGCATTTCCTCTTCAGAAACACCCGCGTTGTACAGATGTGTCAGTGTGAAATAGCGAATGAATCGGCGACTGCGTTCATTCAAAGTCATTAAATCGGCATGGATGGTCTGCACCACCTGTTCTGCTGTGATGAAGGTTCGCTGTGACTGACTGGAGGGAACCTGCGCGCCGTTTGTGATCCAGCTTCGAATCGTCTGAATGTCCTTCGGTGATAACTGCGGCATTTCTCCTGCCGGGGGCATCAGCGTGGCGGAATCCGTTGACTCGATACGTCGGATCAGCAGCGACGCGTCAGGATCGCCCGGCCGCACCAGAAACTCGCGAACTCTTTCGAGGCTGGCCACATAATTCATGCCGCCCTCGTTGGTTCCACCTTCGCCATGGCAGCGATAGCAGGCGTTCTTCAGGATATCGGCAACGGCCTGAGCTTCTGCGACAGCGGCCGGAGTCTCCGCGACCGGGACAGGTTGAGGTGGCGGAACTGCCCCAACTGCAGACTCCGTTTCAGCAACCGACTGAGTTGGCGACGAGTCGACAGTGGTGTTGTCGTTCGGCACGGACGGTTCTGTTGGACGAGTGGAAACGATGGCTGCAGGGGGCTGTGGCGGCGATGTGGAGTCGCCCCCATCAGGGCTGCTTTCCGACAAAGACGTCCCTGGCGTTTCGCCCGCCTGGTCCTGGGGAGCAGCCACTCGACTCGGCTCCTCGGCAGGAGCGTTCGCGGATTCCCCGGCCGCCAGCAGATCCCTCAAGTCAACCGGTGTCTGCCGCTGGCTTTCCGCAGATTGCTGGACGCCGCCGGTGGGCTCAGTGGTTTCCCCTGAAGCAACATCTGCTCGCTGCAGAAAGTCGGGGGGCTGAGTGCCCGTGGGAGATGCCTCCTCAGACGATAGCGAAGTGACGTCGGAACGCGAAAACAGTAGCGACACTCCCAACAGGGCCACAACAAGCACGACCGCGCCGATTTTCCAGCTCATGGTCAGTGCTCGAGGCCCTGCGTTGTCGGAGGTTGTCGTCGCGTTCCGTTCGACGTATTGCTCGGAGTGGGCCGAGCTGTCGCTCTGATCTTTTCGGACTGAGCTGGCCACAACGGGCTTGGGGGCGACTGTGCGGTCGGCACTTTTTACCGGGACTGCACCGGCACAGTCGGGACATCGAATTCGTTTGCCAGCAAGGGCGTCGTCCACACGGATATTACGGCCACACTGTGGACAAACACACACGATGGACATGATGAAGAGCCTGGTTGATTCTGGGCGGCATCAGAGTAGTCAATGATCTCTCGGGGTAGTCTGATCGAACGCACTCTTGACTGTCAAGTTGGCGTCCATCGACAGCGGCGTCGGCGGTACGCGATTTTGTCGCGAAACCGGGGCTTTGCGGGAACAGACCGTGGGAACAAACCGACGTTTGTTCGGCCGCCGCCCTGAATTCTTCGTTACTTCCAAAGCAGAGTTCCGCGGGGGATAATGCGAATCCGCTGTTTTCCGGGCAGGATTTTTCCCAGGTCTCCCGGGCCCGGGAAGAATGCTGGATGACGATTTGACCACTGGAGCTATGATGCAGGCATTCAGTTCGAATTGCTCACGCCGGGAGGCCTTTATGTCGCTGCCAGACCATCATCATCACTTCGCCCGCGTCGAAGATTATCTGCACCATCGGGCTCCCTACCTGATGGTGAGTGGCATTGATGAGATCGGGGATCGCTCCATTCAAACGACAACGCATGTGTCAGAGGACATGGATTTTCTGCGAGGCCATTTTCCGGGGGCTCCGATTGTTCCCGGTGCGATGCTGCAGGAAGTCACCACGCAGAGCGCGGGAATCCTGTTGGCGGCTCGGTTCAATCCGATGGAACAGTTCAACACGCAT
>JALQWE010000478.1 GCA_023258825.1 Planctomycetaceae bacterium
TGGCGATTCCCACCGTCGAATCGTCAGCCACTTTCGACTGAACCTGAAACTCATGCGCCGCCCCTGTGAGATCAAGCGACAGCACAACCAGCAGCGAATGAGGCGGCATGCGCAGGGTGCGCGTCGAGGCTGACATCGCGCTCGCAGCACTCCGCCACTCGGGGCGACCGCTGTCTCCACGACTCACGGTCCGAAAACTCGCGCCTCGCAGGTTGCCGTTGGCCTGATCGGCCTGCCCGTACAGCCTGTGGGAGTTCTGACCCGGCGAATTCCCGGAAACCCCGGCGTCCACCACTGGCAAGCCACTTCGCCATTCCACTTGCGTGGAGGCGTCAACGCGGCTGCTCGTGGAGAGGTCGGCCGTGGATTGCGGGACGATTCCCTCCGGCACCGCCGAAGAAAACAACAGCCCCCAGAATCGCGCCAACGCCAGCCACGTCATCGTGAACAGGAGCAGGCCGCCATGCCGCGCCATCACAATCCCCTTTGCGGCATCCGGCCCATGAAATGCGATTACAGGCCCCCCCCTCTGCCGACGTTCTTCGTTATCGTCGGAAAAATCGACAAAGTTCACGTAAATTGACCGGAGGACTGCGGGGGAGTCCCGTTTCCATTGAAGAATGCTGGTAAAACAGTCGTCTGTAGCCTCTAACAGCCTCTGACGTCAGGCACGTGCCGGTCGGGCTGTGCAGGAGACTGTCGACTGGGCCACCGCTGATCAAAATCATCCTGCTGATCTGGTTGACCTGGCTTCGTGACACACCGTTGAAAAACACACAAAAAACACCCGGACGGTGACCAACAGCACCTCCTGGTCAGGTTCCAGTTGTCCGTCTGTTGAAATCAGAACAATCGCAGCGATCAGGAATTCCGGGCACGGCGACCCTGGGATTCCGGATTTCCGGGGCATTCAACACCCCTGAGAGAGTTTGCCGGGTTCGCCGTATCGAACGACCTTTCGCTCAAAGTTTTCCTCAGCCTGCGTCTTCTGCCGGTTTTTGAGGGGAATTTCTTTTCTCGGAATCCGAACACGACTGTAGACTCTTCCATGAGTGCGCCGGCGTTCTTCGCGCGTGGCGTTTGGGCGGTCTGCAAAGGCAGAACCTTCAGGGGAATTCATATGCGGCAGTTGGCTGGTTCATTGTGCTCTCTGGGGCTTGGTATCTCCGCATTCTGCGGGTCCGCGACGGCAATCGACCGAACCGAAGCAAAAACGGCTGATGCCGTGCTGGTTCGCACCGCAGGAGAACAGCAGCACTTTGCTCTGGCACTGCGTTCTGCGTTCGCTCCAATCAGTGTGCGACGACATGTCGTGCTTGTTGACACATCCGCCAGCCAGACCGGGATCTACCGAACTCGGACCCTGGCAGCGTTGCAGGAACTGCTGAATGCTCTGCCCAGCGGTCACGAGGTGCAGCTGGTCAGTGCCGATTCGGTCATTCGACCACTGACTTCTGGCTTTGTCTCCCGAGACTCCAGCGAGCTTGCTGACGGCCTCCAGAAGCTGAAATCCACAACTCCGATGGGAGCCACAGATCTGGCTGCTGCACTGCGACAGATCCTGCCTTCCGAAGCAACAGCCCCGATCTCCGTGGCCTACATCGGTGACGGGATGAGTGCTGGTGATCTGCTGTCGGGAACAGACCTCGACGCCGTCGTCAGCGAACTGCAGGCACGACAGGTGGCCTTCCATGCCATGCTGCTGGGGCCTCGCGTGGACGCGCAACTCCCCGGTATCCTCGCCAATCAGACCGGAGGCACTCTGGAAATCCCAGCTGTCGACGACCTCCTGACCGTTGCGAAGGTCCTTGCTGAAGACATTCAGCAGGCTCCCGTGTTGGTCCGCGACCTGAAGATCACTTCTACCGGTCTGACACTGGCCGCTCCGTCTGTGGTGGCCCTGCGGAACGGTCGTCACACTCTGGTCTTCGGTGAAGGCACATCTGCCGGCCCGATCACCGTCACCGGGGCTGTTCAGGGGCGACCCCAGACATGGACCGTGATGCCAGGCAATGTCCAGCAGGGCGGTGCTGAGGTTTCTGTCCTGTTCCACAAGGCTGAGCAGTCTCAGGGGCTGAACGCTCCTTATCTTGGTCTTGATGGTCTGGCCGTTGCCTCCACAGACCTGCAGTCATTGATCAGTCAGTCCATCGCGACCGCTGAAGAACTGTCACGGCAGGGACAGAAGCAGAAGGCCCTTGAGATCGTGCGTCAGGCGCGTGTGCTGGATGGTTCCAACGTGCAGCTGGCATCGATGGTCACCACACTGCAGGACGAAAGTGCTCCCGCTGCCGACCGCCTCGGGCCACCGGCGATCAACGAGGGCGACGCGTTAAGCCGCACTGAAGTCCGGAATGAGATTCTGACTCAGCAGATGGTTCAGAACGTGAATGCTGCGATCGCCGAAGCCGATCGCGTCGCATCAGAACAGCCTGAGTACGCAATGACGCTGCTGAAGGATATTCTTGAAGCAGTCCGGGATTCCAAAGAGATCGCCCCGGAAAAGCGACAGGAGCTGGAGCGTCGGATCGTCGCCACGTACAGCCGAGTGGATTCTGCAAAGCAGACAAACGAAATTCGCCAGCAGCAGCTGTCGGAAACTCGTGCAAACCAGGAAGCTCAGCGTGAGCGTCTGGCAGAAATCAATCTGGAAGAACAGCGACTCCGAACTCTGATCGATCAGGTTCGTGGGTTACTGGATCGGGCACGTCGGGGTGATGTGAATGCCTTTGAAGATGCCGAAGCCGTGTCCCGCGAAGCTCTGCGGGATGAACCAGGCAACGGTACGGCCACAGCCGCCATGGTCATGTCCGAAGCGGCTGGTCAGTTGCAGAAGGCCTATGACCTTGTGACCCTCAGAAACGACCGCTTCCTGGAAACTCTGTACCAGGTCGAACTGTCGCACGTTCCGTTCCCGGACGAACCGCCGGTTCAGTACCCACCAGCAGATGTCTGGCGAGCTCTGACAATCAAGCGAAAAGAGAAATACAAGTCACTGTCACTGCGGTCTGTAAAGCCCGTCGAAGAGTGGCTTGAAAAGAAACTGGACGATCCGCTTCCACGTCCGCTGCAGTACCCGGGCGACGAATCTCTGGGCGAGATTCTGCGATTTATCGCCGACGCCTACAGTGCCGAAGGTCCTTACAACATGAGGATCATTCTGGACGAATCTGACCCGGAAATTGGTCAGGATCCGGAATTCCTGGACAACACTCAGGTCGCAAACGTTGACCTCGCCGGGATCACCCTGCGAAATGCTCTCGAATTGATTTTCGCCAAGGTGAAGGACAACGAACTCACCGTCATGATCAAGAATGAAGTCATGATGGTGACGACCGTGGCCACGGCAGAATCTGAAGAGAACCTCGTGACCCGCATCTACGACGTCGCCGACCTGGTTGTGATCACTCAGCCCGGCATGGGCGGTATGGGTGGTATGGGTGGCGGCATGGGCGGTGGTATGGGCGGAATGGGCGGCGGCATGGGTGGTATGGGCGGCGGCATGGGCGGCATGGGTGGTGGAATGGGCGGCATGGGCGGCGGCATGGGTGGCATGGGCGGCGGCGGGATGTTTTCAGTCCCCGCTTCGTCCGATGTGCCCAAAGCAGCACCGGCAGCCGGAGGCATCCAGCTGAAGTCGTCGCTCAAAAAAAAATCCGTGAAGTAGTCCATCCGGAT
>JALQWE010000479.1 GCA_023258825.1 Planctomycetaceae bacterium
TGCAGGATGATGGCTTCTGCATGGTCGCCGCTTGGCACGACGAGGGCCTGTCGTCCACCAATTGTCACGTGATTGCTCACCAGCCGGTTGTATCCCGACGAAGCCATCGTGAAGGTGCTGGCGGTCAGTGCGCCGGTAAGATTCTCTGTCGTGTTGGAGAAATCAAAGTTGTTTGTGCTGCTGGGCGAGGAAATCGTGTCTCGACCGTAGCCATTTCCAAAACGGAATGTATTTGTGGAGCTTCCGCCAAGCAGTTCGTCGTCATCCGGACCACCATCAATCACCGCGTTTCCACTACCGTACTGCAGCAACCAGTCTCGTCGATCGCCCCCGGAAAGTGTGACCGGAGCAACAATGCCCGGACCTACAGAAATGTAGTCGAAGCCCGACCCGCCATCAGCGATGATCTCGGTGACACCGCGGAAGGTCTGACTGCGTCCGAAGGCCTCAATACGGATAATCTCGCCCGGATAATCCGGGTCGGCTGCAATCTTCGTGAGGACAAAGCCCTCATTCACTTCGTCTTCCGACATGTTCCGCATGTGCGCACGAGCGCCCATGTTGAGATGCAAAGCCCCGCGGTTGAAGCCTGTACCTTCGGTGTCTCCGGCATTGCCAGCGAGGTAAATCGGACGCGGAATCTGAATGTAAAACAGATTGAACGTGGTGCTGACATCAACCTTCGTGAACAGCAGATCCAGCTGAATCCGCGGTGTGATGTACACGCGCCCTGTACTGCCCTCAAGGCTAAAGGCGATACTGGCGCTGGCCAGTGTGAAGCCGAAGAGCTGCACAGAGCCCTGAGCCATGCCGTAGACGTTGGTTTGGTAATTGCCATCACCAAACGACTCGGTTCCGTTGTTATCCAGTCGACTGATGGAGAAGGAGGCGGAACCAAACACTCCGAAGCCGTTCGCACCGATGTTCAGTGAGCCACCAAAGGACAGTGAGAGTTCACCCTCCGAGCTGAAGTAACCACTGCCGTAGACATTCTGATTAAGAATTTCCATACTGGCATTGATCTGCAGCCGGAAGACTCCGGCGTAGGATTCGATGAACCCGCTGGCCTGCAGAGTCAGTGTGCTGAAGAGACGCAGTGTTCCGCTGACATCAATGCGTGAAAGACCACGAGCGACTCCAATGTCATAGGCGTCAGCAGCCCCACTGGCACGAGTGTTGACCTTCAGGTTGAAGCTGGCGTCCATGTCGAAGACACCATCAACCCCGAAGAAACCGGCCTTCAGCGTGGCCCCGACGTTCATGACAAGTCCGGGATTGGCGCCCTTGACAATAGAGAATGTGCCGCCAGCCTGCAGGAAGAGCGTATCAAAGGCGCGGAATGACGCGTCAACAGTGATTGAGATCACGTTCGGATTATTGACCATCTCGAACGAGCCCTGCAGCTCAAACCCCGGAATGGACATCACTCCACCCACGAAGATGCGTTGCGAATTTGCCGGCAGCACGACCGGAACCTTGCCGTCGCTCACTCGACGATTGTCAAAGTCGTACTGAATCCGCTGAATCGTCACGTCGTCGGCACGCGTGTTCATTTCCAACTGCATGGCGCCGAAAATCTGCAGTGATCCCAGCTGGAAGTTGCCGCCCAGTTGCAGGGCCCCGTAAACACCCGCTGAGGAGACGTTCAGGACTCCGGTGGCGTCCACCGTCCCAATCGGGTTCAACGTCAGGTTGGCGTCAAATGCGATCTCAAAGCGGCCATTCGCGATGACCATCCGGTAGGTGCCGGTCAGACTGAAGACACTGGAAAGCGTGGCACTGCCGCTCATCATGAACACGGCGTAGGCCCCAGCGGTTTCATAGGTACCGTCCACATGGGGGGCACCGGCAGAGACTGTATAAACCTTCTGGTCTCCCACTGCCGTCAGTCTATTCTTTGCGCGATCGCTGAGATAGGTTTCAAATCGTGGTGGGACCACGATCGATTGACTCTGTCCGGTCGTGTTGAAGACCGCTGTGGCGGTGACACTGAAGTCAAAGACGCTGGAGAAAGAGCTGGCGGCGGTGCCTGGCAGCAGAGCCATATCAATTTCTGCAGCCACGCCCTCTTTGCGGATGAAAAAGGCGCCGTCCACCTGCAGCGAGAGCAGTCCCAGCATGGACGTCTGGCCACTGGCAAGGACAGAGAGACCGCTGCCATTCACCAGCATCAGGAACGCTCCCTGAATGCTCACCAGCTCAACCTGTGTCTGGGGCACGCGGATGGCCAGTGAGCCACCGGCCTGCAGAGTGTTGGTGTTCGCCGGAATGACGATCGCCGGCGTATTCGGATCATCATCCACGTCAACCTCAGCCTGCTGACTGCCGGTATTGATCGTGAGTTCCCCGTCGACGCTGAAGTCAACGCCGGCGGACGCCAGCCCGGGCATATCCAGATCAACCGTCGCAGCTACAGTCAGGCCAGTCAGACGCAGTTCCGCTTTGCCGTGCACCGCCGCTTTGCCGAATTCACCCATGTTGATCTCGGCGTGAATCGGAATTACCGGTCCATCGGTTTCCACTTTGATGCGGAAGCTACCGGTAATATCCCAGGCATCCACAAGTGTGAGAGTTGCCTGGCCCATCATCACCATGTAGGTGGATGCCGGATCGTTCGGCGTTCCATCCAGGTACGGCGCACCGGCGGGCACGACATAGGACTTCCGACCCGGGAACAAAACACTGTTGTTCAGGCGATTGACAAAGTCTGCTGGCAGGAATCCGCCGTCGATGAATCGCTGCGGCACGGGAACTTCCTGAGTCACTCCGGTCAGATTGGCCACAAAGCGCAGTGTCCCCGTCAGTTCAGCAACACTTGGCAATCCACCGGTGGCGGTAATCGTGAGGTCCGCAGCGAAACCTTTTTTCACCAGCACAAAGACGCCGGTCACTTCCATGTCAAAAACGTCCAATCCTTGTGGACCGACTTCCAGATCACCATGCGAGAAAATCGTGACGCGCTCTGTACTTGTGTCCAGTGAAAAGACGCCGGAGACCCGTGCCAATTGTGAGTCGGTTCCGGGAACGCGGACTGCCAGTAGTCCTTCCGCCTTAATATCCTTCACGTTCGCTGCCACAGTGATTGGTTCCAGCAGCAGGCCGTCCGACAAGGGGGCGAAAGTGACGGACTCATTCGTGGTATTGATCAGCAGTTCCGCATTGACATCCAGATCAATTCCCAGTGTGGCAAGAAAGGGCGCGTCCAGATCGAGAGACATAGCAGCGACAAGCCCGGCATCGGTGATCTCCAGGTAGCCACGGGCATTGACCTGTCCCAGATCCTTCAGCAGCAGTCCACCTTCCGCCTGAATGGACAGTCCCTCGACGCTGACCTGAATTCTAAACGCGGCTTCTACAACAAACAGGTCCAGCAGGTACATTTGGGCTTCGCCCTGCATCACGGCGTAAAATCCGGGAGTGCCAAATGTGCCATCCCACTGCGGCGCGCCCGCCGGAACGGTGTAGGCCAACTGGTCTCCGTCTTCCGGATCGAGCGTAGGACGCAGCCGATCCAGGAAATCCTGCGGGAAGTAGTCGCCGTCAATAAATCGCTGCGGAATCCTGATTTCCTGCTCAGCCCCGCTGACGTTGGTCACCAGGCGGAAACTGCCATCGATGGATGCCACGTCGTGAACACCCCGGTGAGCTGTAATGATCAGGTC
>JALQWE010000480.1 GCA_023258825.1 Planctomycetaceae bacterium
ACAATGAACAGAGCTGGCAGTGTGATCGGGCTACTGGGGATCCTGCTGACAATGGCCTCAGCGCCGGTGGACGCCGGCCAACTGCAGGCCGGAGCTGCGGTCGTGGATATCACCCCCGAGAAGCTTCCGGTTCTCGTCAATGGTGGCATGACCAGTCGCAGCCTCGACAGGATTCGTACCCGTATTCACGCCCGCGCACTGGCCTTGTCGGACGGCGAGCATCGTCTGGCGATTGTTGTCGTGGACAGCTGCATGATGGGCCGTGTGCTGCTGGATGATGTGAAAGCGCTGGCCTCCATCCGGACCGGGATCCCGGCCAGTCATCTGTTGATTTCGGCAACTCATGCGCACTCAGCCCCGGCGTCGATGGGCTGTCTGGGCACGGATGCGGACCCGGACTATGTCCCGTATCTGCGCGCAAAGCTGGTGGAAGCGATCAGCACTGCGGTGTCTCGTCTGGAAGCGGCTGAGATTGGTTTCGCGCGAACGATGGCGGCGGACTTTACGGCGTTGCGTCAGTGGATTCGGCGTCCGGATCGAATTGCCGACGATCCCTTTGGAAACAAAACCGTGCGTGCCAACATGCATGCGGGCGCTAATCCGGACGACGTAACCGGAGAAGCGGGGCCAGAGGATCCGGAGCTGTCGCTGATTTCGGTGCGAACAAAAGCAGGCGCTCCGCTGGCAGTTCTCGCGAATTTCTCCATGCATTACTTTGGCGACAGTGACATCAGTGCGGATTACTTCGGCCTGTTTTCTGAGGGGCTGAAACAGCAGTTTGCCCCAGGCACGGAGTTTGTCGCCATGATGTCACACGGATGCAGTGGGGACATCTGGCGAAGAGACTACAGGCAGCCGGAATCATGGAATCCGGAATTGAAAATTGAAGACTATTCAGCGGGGCTGGTCAGGCTCGCGCTGTCCGCTCTGCAGGACATTCGTTATCAGAGCGAGCTGAGTCTGGCGATGTCTGAAGAGCGGATGACGATGGCCTATCGAGTCCCGGACCAGCAGCGGCTCGAGTGGGCTCAGCGCATTCTGAACAGCATGGGTGATCGGCTGCCGAGTGATCAGGTGGAAGTGTATGCCCGGGAACAGGTGCTGCTCCATGAGGCTCAGAATACGGAAATCGTGGTGCAGGCACTGCGAATCGGAGACATTGCGATCGCCACGACGCCGAACGAGACGTATGCGGTCACGGGTCTGAAGATCAAGGCGGCAAGTCCGCTGTCGAAGACGATGGTGATTGAGCTGGCGAATGGCGGAGACGGCTACATACCTCCGCCGGAGCAGCATGCCTTCGGGGGTTACAACACGTGGGCCGCGCGTTCGGCGGGGCTGGAAGTGACCGCGGAACCCCGAATCACTCAGGCGGCGATTCGTCTTCTTGAACAGGTCACCGGCCAGTCGCGCCGGCCATGGATGCTGCCTGAAGGCCCCGCAGCGGCTAAAATTCGCCAGCTGCGTCCGCTGGCCTGGTGGCGTCTGAATGAATTCAATGGACCACTGGCTGCGGACGCCGGCGGTCAGCAGCGCCATGCACACCTGGAACCCGGGATCACGTATTATCTGGAGGGACCGGAATCTGCGGAATTCTGCGGGCCGATGTCCGTCAATCGTTGTCCGCAGTTTGTTGGCGGACGCCTGACAGCTCGACTTGAAGATCTCGGATCACGGTACACGGTGTCGATGTGGATCTGGAATGGCATGCCGGACAACAGCCGCGAGGTCGCGGGCTGGCTGTATTCCCGCGATCACAACTTTGGCCTCAGTCCACATGGCGAGCATCTCGGCATCGGGGGGACATCCGGGAATTCCGGCAAACTGGTTTATCAGGTCGGAAATGATCCGGCGCGACAAGTGGCGGGGCAGACGATGATCCCGCGCTGGACATGGAATCATGTCGCCCTTGTGCGCGATGGCGAAATCATTCGACTGTACCTGAATGGCCAGCCAGAGGCTCAGGGGCAAGCCCCGCAGGTTTCGGTGGACGAAGTCTTTCTGGGAGGCCGTAGTGACAACAGCTGCAACTGGGAAGGTCGACTGGATGAAATTGCCGTCTTCCCGGAGGCACTGAGCAGCACGGACATTCGCAGTCTGTCACTGTCAGCCGACAGGCAGTGAGACCTGTGCAAACCCGTCCCTGACCGTCAACCCCAGGAGCGCATGCGGGAAAGTTCAATCCATGACGTAGCGCAGAGATACCCCATAAAGAAGACATTGAACGAGGGGTCAGGCTGCAGCATCGACAGCAGCAAGCCATCTTTGGCGGGCAGCAGTGAGAACAGCCAGAGCGGAAAAAAGGGCTGCTGGTGATTGGAACACCACGCGGCCCACAGGGCCACAGCACCCGAGACCGCGATGGAAATCTTCAGAATGAGTTCCGCATTTGATCGTCCGCGCGGACCATACTGGCGAACAAAGGCCGCCATAATCTGTCCTCCGTCCAGCGGCAGACACGGAACCAGATTCAGCACATTCACAATTAATCCGGCGAAAATCAGCATTTGCCAGACGTAGAAGACTTCGGGCAATTCCGCGGGGATGAGGGGCAGCGCGAATCGCCCGAGCAGATAGACGATGACGCCAAGCAGCAGGCCGGCAGCAGGCCCGGCTGCAGACACGGCAATCGACTTTCGAAACGGAAAATGAGACGACGTCGCGTAACCACAGAAGAAATAGAGTACGATTTCTGAGGAGACCCCGTAGTGTCGGATAACGGCTGCGTGCCCCAGTTCGTGGACCAGCACCGAGACGAACAGGCACAGGATTCCAAGAGCCGTCTGCAGCAGGTTGTCGCCATTCCAGACCAGAAAAGCGGACGACAGCCAGAACATGGGATGGACCCGAACGGGGATCTGAAAGAGTCGAAAACGCAGATCGAATTCCGTTTCTCCCGCCATTCCAAACACAGGCAACTCCTCTGTCCCAAAGCAGCATTCACACAAGTGACGTGGCCGAGCCAACAGCAAAAGAATACAGTTCTCACTGGAAAAATGCACGACACGCCCTGATTGCCCGCAATTCAGCAGCCTGCAGCCGGTATTCCGGTACGACAGCTGACCAGGGTTGGCCATCATCACTCCGAGGATCGGGATCTTGGATCTGTTTCGAATTCTGATGGGTGTTCCGATCTTCCAGTCGGTGCTGCGCCCGGTGCTCAGACCGCTGTCGCGACTGGCACTCGGGCTGATTGCCATTCCCCTGTTCCGCTTTCTGCTGCGCCGTATTTTTCGGGTTCAGGAACTGGACCAGGAACTGGAAAAAGATCTGCAGGAATGGTTTCGGGCATCACTGCTGCTGCTGGCGGCGACGGCCAACATGGAACACGTGCTCTTCGGCTGGCTGACGCGTGTCGACTGGCTGGACCGCGCAGACTGGCTGACCATGGGACTGCGACTGCTGATGGTCATCGGGGTGATCCAGACCATGCCGGATCAGGAGCTGTTTGCCGTGCTGCACCCCGGACCTCCTAAATTTGAAAAAGGCCGGAATCTGATCGCTCAACTGCGCGAAAAACGCTGGTTGCTGATCAAAGGACATCTCTGTCGCCACATGAATCGCTCATCACCCGTCCTGGCCATGATGTGCGCGATTGTCGGAGCACAGATGCCGCGTATGCCCGAAGAATCCGTGGCTGTGATCTATCAGAAAG